>CANFNO010000001.1 GCA_947447845.1 Burkholderiales bacterium
CACCAAACCCAACATTGCACCGATACAAGCACCCAAAGCCGCAAAGCAAAAAGCCCATCGCAATGGACGGGCTTTTAGGGAATTACGGTGGCCTGGGGCGGAATCGAACGATCATCCACTCCCCTCTCGGGTCTATGACCCCTCAAAAAAGTTACTGCAGTTCCTACTGCAATACCTCTTTAGGCAAATAACCACGGCCTTTCAGCCTGTCCTGACCCAAATAGCCAGTCACTGGATCGAGTGTAACACTGTTACCCTTGGCGGCAAAGCTTTGTGAATCACCCAAAGCTGCAGGACGCGTCATGCATCCACCGCTCACTCGCGCCTGGCAATGCAAAATGCAATCAACCTGCGCACAATAGGTCAAATTTCACCAGATACCGCATCATGCAGTTGCAGACACTTGCGAATGGCCGGTAGCTGGAAGCCAAAATTGGCGTAGGTCGTCGGCCCGGCAGGTTCTTTCAAATCTCCGTTTGCTCTGAAAGTTCTAGGGCATCCTCGACCTCAATTCCGAGGTAGCGCACGGTGCTTTCCAGCTTTGTGTGTCCCAGAAGTAATTGCACGGCACGTATGTTTTTGGTGCGCCGGTAGATCAAGGACGCTTTGGTGCGACGCATGGTGTGAGTGCCATAGGCTGTTGGATCCAGTCCGATTTCCTCAATCCAGGAATCCAGTATTCGCGCGTATTGCCTGGTTCCCAAGTGTGGGGAGTCATGGACCCGGCTGGGAAAAAGGTAATCGTCATTTGCTAGTTCCGCCTCTTTGATCCATTCAGCTACAGCATCTCTCGTCGGCGGCGTGATTTCAAACTGAACAGGCTGCGAGGTTTTCTGCTGCATGACAATCGCCCGTGTTGAAACGCGATCACCGTGGCAGATGTCTCGTACGCGCAAGCGCACTAGGTCGCACGCCCGAAGTTTGCTGTCCAACCCAAGGTCAAAAAGAGCAAGCTCCCGCGTGCGATGACCCAGTTGAAGTCGTATGCGAATGGCCCAGATGTCTTTGAGTTTGAGCGGGGTTTTCTGGCCAACAATCTTCCCTTTGTTCCACGGTACTTTGACGGGTGAAGCAGTTTCGCTGTCCATGATGCTCTCCTTAAGTTGAAGGGGAGTGCAACTGTGGACCGACCACGGCAATAGTCAATCCCGTCTTTGCATTGGGAGTGACTGACAGCAATCGTTGGTTGTTGGCACATGGGTAACCAAAGTCGAAGGACAATTGACAAAACAATGACCTTCACTATCCACTGCACCAAGAAGCTCCTCGACCGGGTGAAACTGCCCGTGAGCACTGAACAAATCGCGCCAACGACCTACCTTGGCAACTGGTACGCCACGGCCCTTTTCTGGAAGCCGCAGGTGGCATTACTGATCAATGAACGGACACTGTTGCCAGTCTTGATGCCACTCGCCCCAGCTGCAGAATTGGCGCTACGGTTTCCCGAGCATCTTGCATCTGTCCTATTCGCACACGGCGCGCCCCATGCGCTGGTAGAGCATGAACGAACTGCCATGCTCGATTTCCAATATGCCAAGACCTTCAACCGCAGCCTGCTGGGAATGTTGAACCAGTTCACGTATCTGGTCGAGTGCTACCGTGATTACAACCAGACCACCGATTTGCCCTGGCTGTCGATGAAATTGTCTGAGACGCCCTGTAGCCCGCTGTACAAAAAGGCGATTTCACCGGATCGGGAGTTGCGACGATTGATCAAAGCCGAATGGGCAATCACCGCCGCGAACGACCAACTCCGCTGAAGGTAAGGTGTTGTGTTGTGACGAATCGATTGGCCCGTTTGCTGTCATTGATGAAAGGGTGCACCGTGCCCTTAGCTGTCGTTGCCAATTGTTTCTCTTTTGTCACCATATTCCAATGCGGGATTCACTATTGACCCTTGGAATCCCCCAAGCAGGACTCATGGCCTCGTTTTGATGCAAATGAATGTGTTTGTTGTCTTTGATACACACACGAAGACCTGAGGCCGGCTAATTTCCATACACAGTACGGCTCCATGCTACTGCCATCCACCCCAATTTACCGAGGGTGGCGATGGTTCAAAAGGCGTGACCGGGTAATGCACCAGACCCGGATAAATGCGACTCCAAACAATCGCCGTGCATACCAAAATCGCCACTCCAAGTAGAACAGGACTCAGAAGCGCAGACCAGTGGGCCTGTGCATAGATCATGATGACAGGGTTAGCACCAGCAGGGGGATGTACAGTTCTTGTAAGCAGCATGAATCCCAATGACAAACTCACAGCCGCAGCACATGATAAAAGAGATGAACCTAGAAACTGGGAACACGCTATACCGATGCAAGCGCTGCCTAAATGTCCACCGAAAATAGCTCGTAGTTGCGCGGCCGGAGCACGAGTGAGTCCGAACAAGAAAAAGGCGCTACCTCCAAGTGAAGCAAGTACAAATGCTGCATTGGGTGGGCCAACGACGTACAACGCCATGGAGATTCCGGCGCCAGCTCCTAAAAGACACCATGCGAGTCGGAAGGCAGCATGTCGATGCACTACTGCTGCTCTCAGATGAGTAACTATCTATAGATCGGTCGGTGGATCCATGCAGTTACCAAGCAGTAGTCCCACCATCGATTGCGAAGTCAGCCCCGGTAACCCAACGAGCCTCATCGCTGGCAAGGTAAAGCGCGCAAAACGCAACGTCAATGGGCTCACCAACTCTCCCGCTCAGCATCAGCTTTCGCTTCATCGGAGCGAACCATTCGGCGTTATCGATCATTGGCGCCGTGGCACCTGTACGCACCAATCCGGGCGATATGCTGTTAGCCCGGATGCCATGCGTTCCGCCTTCCATTGCAAGTTGGCGTGTCATGGAAATCACACCGCCCTTGCCAGCCGCGTGTGCCAGCGCTGGCAGGACTTCATAGGCCATCTTGCCGGATACCGATCCGCAATTGATGATTGAGCCGCCACGAACCTTCAAATGCGGCCAGGCTGCCTTGCAGGCATTGAAGACTATATCGAGTTCGCCCTTCATCGTCGCAGTCCACATTGCGTGGGTCATTTGTTCGATTGGCGCAAAGTGCACGCCAGCGGCATTGTTGTAAAGAATGTCGATGCGCCCAAACGACTCCATAGCCAGATCGATTAGTTGTTGCGCCTGCACAGGTTCCGATGGGTCGCACGACCCCAATGCGACCGCCTTGCCACCTGAAGCAAGTATTGCCTGCACAGTGGCGTCGCACTTCACTTGGTCAATGTCGCAACCCACCACGCAAGCGCCCTCAGCAGTGAACAGTTTTGCGGCGGCCTGTCCCATCCCGCTTCCAATGCCGGTGATGATCGCGACTTTGTTGTCCAGTCTCATAGGAAACTCCTGTAGGCAAATATATATTTCGCAGGGCCTTCTATGGCCGTTTCAAGGGTGCTGATCCCGTAGCTACAAAGAGGCCTGGGTGACGTCTTTCATCATTCCGCGTTCCTTGGCCATGGTCATCGCCGTGTCTTCGATCATGTCTTCCTGGCCGCCGATCATCTTTTTGCGACCGAGCTCCACCAGAATGTCACGCGCCGGGACGCCAAAGCGCAGGGCTGCCCGCTTGGCGTGCAGCACAAAGGTGGAATAGACACCTGCATAGCCCATGGTGAGTGACTCCCGGTCCACCCGCACCATGTGATCCATCATGGGTACGATGATGTCTTCTGCCATGTCCATCAGCTTGAACAGGTCGACACCGGTCTCGATGCCCATGCGTTCGCATACCGCTGCCAACACCTCCAGTGGCGTGTTGCCAGCACCCGCCCCGAGACCGGCCACGGAGGCATCAATGCGGCTGGCACCGGCTTCAATCGCCGCAATGGAGTTGGCAATGCCCATGCCCAGGTTGTGGTGGCCATGGAAACCAATTTCAGTCTCGGGCTTTAGGACGGCACGCAGCGCAGAGACGCGCGCTTTCACATCGGCGGGAAGCATGTAGCCAGCGGAATCGGTGATGTAAATCGTCGGTGCGCCGTAAGATTCCATTAGCTTGCCTTGCTGCGCCAATCCTTCAGGATCGTTAAGGTGGGCCATCATTAAAAAGCCGGTTGTATCCATTCCAAGCTTGCGTGCATAGGCAATATGCTGGGGCGATGTGTCCGCCTCGGTGCAGTGCGTAGCTACGTGCACACTGCGCGCGCCGCAGTCATAGGCAGACTGCAATTCGCGCATCGTGCCCAGGCCTGGAATGAGCAGTACCGACACCTTGGCTTGCTTCATCTTCGGCACTACAGCCTGCAGATACTCCTCATTGGTGGCCAGGGGAAAACCGTGCTGCAGGGATGCGCCGCCAAGGCCTGCGCCATGTGTCACCTGCAGCAGCGGCACGCCGGCCTCATCGAGCGCAGTAGCAACCTTTACCATTTGCTCAACGGATATCTGCTCGCGTTTGGCGTGCATGCCATCACGCAGGCACATGTCGTGCAGCAGAACCTTGCGGCCCCTTAGGCTCGCATCTGTGTTGGGGAACACGTTCATCATGCAAGCTCCTCGGTGGTCAATTGGATGGTGCCGGCAAGAATTTCGTCTGCAAACATTTCCGCCGTTCGGCAGGCTGCGGCGGTCATGATGTCCAAGTTCCCGGCATACTTGGGCAGGTAGTCGCCAAGCCCCGTTACTTCCATGAAAACCGAGACGCGCTTGCCGTCGAAAACCGGGCCATTTACCAAGCGATAGCCGGGCACGTATTGCTGTACTTGCTTGATCATTGCCAGCACCGAATCAATGATTTTGGCCTGATCCGGCTCGTCGTCGGTAAGGCAGTTAATGGTATTGCGCATGATCACCGGAGGGTCGGCCGGATTGATGACCGCCAGTGCTTTGCCGCTTCGTGCGCCGCCCACGCGGACGATTGCGTCAGACGTGGTGTAGGTGAACTCGTCCAGGTTGGCTCTGGTGCCTGGCCCCACGGATTTTGAAGAAAGGCTGGCCACGATTTCGGCATACCCGACCGCCTGAACTTGCACAACGGAATTGACGATTGGGATCGTCGCTTGGCCTGCACAAGAAATCATGTTGACATTCATTTCCGCTTTGGCTGCATGTTGGCGCAGGTTTACCGTCGGCACGCAAAGCGGGCCTATGGCTGCCGGAGTGAGGTCGATCACCATCACGCCCAATGCGTTGAGCTTGCGCGCGTTCTCGGCATGCACGTAGGCCGAGGTTGCATCAAAGGCAATCTGAATCTGGTCCTGCAATACATGGGGAAGCAGGCCTTCCAGTCCATCGGCTGTGGTCTTCAGGCCCATTGCGCGTGCACGCGCCAGTCCTTCCGAGTTGGCGTCGATTCCGACCATCCACACGGGCTCGAGCACTTTGCTGCGTTGGATTTTGTAGATCAGATCGGTTCCGATGTTGCCGGAGCCGATGAGGGCACATTTGATCTTCTTCATGGTTTGGCCTTGTCTGCTTCAGTGGCCTTCGCATTGCGCGCAGCAATGGTCTCGCCTGCGATGGAATAGTGCGTGGGGCTCACTTCGTTGACCATGATGCGGACTTGTTCGGGCCGGGCCCCAAGTGTGCGAACTACGGCCTCGGTAATGGCAGCCATGGCGTTCGCCTTCTGCTCCGTGGTGCGGCCTTCTGCGATGTTGAGCTGAATGATGGGCATGGGTATCTTTCTCGAAAGTCAGGAAAAACGGATGGAGATGCTGCCCAGTTCCTGGCAGCGCGCAAGAATGTGGTCGCCGGCCTTTACGGCTACCGCTTCGGTAATGCCGCCGCTCATGACGAAGCTGCCAGCAGGAAGGTCTTCCCCCAGTTCATCCAGCACCTTGACGAGCAGAGCCACCGCGTCAGCCGGGTGGTCCATCACCGCCGCTGATGCGGACATGGCGGCGGCCTCACCATTCTTCTCCATGACGACCCCCAGAGTGCTCAGGTCAAGGTCCTGCGGGTAGCGTGCCCGTCCACCCGTGACAAAGCGCGCGGACGAACTGTTGTCGGCAATGACACTGGGCAGATCGAACTTGAAGCCGGCAAAGCGCGAGTCGATGATCTCCAGCGCAGGCACCACAAAGTCGGTGGCCGCCAGTACCTCCTCACGGCTGCAGTACGCACCCGCCAGCCGGGTCTTGGTGACAAAGGCCACCTCACATTCGACCCTCGGGTGCACCATGTCACTGGTTTGGATGACTGAGCTTTCGGGGCGCGCCATGTCAGCCATCAGGAAGCCGATTCCAGGCAGGAATACACCCATTTGCTGCATCTTGGCTTTTGAGGTCAAGCCAGCCTTCCAGCCTATCTGGCGCCGTCCTTGCGCCAGCCAGCGGCGGCGCAGTTCCAGTTGTATTGCGTAGCCGTCCGCCACGGTCATGGCCGGAAAATCGTCCGTCAGTTTGGGGATGGCCTGCGCGGTCGTTTGCGCCGTCTCGATTCGGTCAGTCAGGCGACTGATATCTTGTGAGCTGAGCGTGATGTTCATATTGCGCTTTTCCCAAAAAAGCGTGCACGGCATGTGCCCAAACCACCTATGGTGCACACCAGTTCATCGCCATCGGCCACCGGAACCAGTGCGGACTGCGAGCCCGACAGGATGACCTCTCCGGCGCGAAAGGGCAGCCCTAGCCGGCCCAGCGTATTGGCCAACCAGACCACCGCATTTACCGGGGAGCCCTGGACTGCCGCACCCACGCCGGTGGAGAACAGTTCGCCATTCTTGCGAAGTACCATGCCGGCCATCGTGATGTCGAGCTTGCGCGGATCACCCTTCACGTCCCCCAGAAGGTACACACCGCACGAGGCGTTGTCAGCCACCGTGTCCTGGATTTTCAGCTTCCAGTCCCTGATGCGGGAATCCACAATTTCGAAACAGGGCGACACATAGGCGGTAGCCCGCAGCACGTCGGTGGCGGTAATGCCGGGCCCCACCAGATCGCGCGCCAGCACAAATGCCAATTCGGCCTCGGCCTTGGGCTGAATCAGCTGGTTTAAATCAACCCCATCTGCCTCGGTACGGATCATCCCGGATGTGAGTTGGCCGAAGTCGGGCTCATAAACGCCGAGAAAATCTTGGATGGGCTTGCTGGTAACGCCGATCTTTTTGCCAACAACGGTCTCGCCCGCCAGGACGCGTCGATTGACCATGTGCAATTGGATCGCATAGGCGTCCTGCAAGCTGATGTCTGGCTCTTGTTCCAGCAGCGGGCTTATGACATGGCGCTCCAGCCACGCGTTGTAAAGGGCGTCACCGTGGCGCCTGATGGTGCTTTGATCCATTTTCAGCCAACCTCATAGTTTGATGCAGATATTGCGAAGCTCCGTGTAGAAGTCAAGTGAATGGACTCCGCCTTCCCGGCCTATACCCGATTGCTTTGCGCCACCAAAGGGCGTGCGCAGGTCGCGCAGGAACCAGCTGTTGATCCAGGTGATTCCCACCTCAATGGCAGCGGCCATTCGGTGGGCACGGCTCAAATCCTGTGTCCATACTGTTGTGGCGAGCCCGTACCGGTTGGCGTTGGCCAGCGTCAGCACCTCTTCCTCGGTGTCGAAGGGGCGCATGTGGCAGCAGGGGCCGAAGATCTCTTCGCGCACCACAGCGGCGCTTTCAGGCAATCCCGTCCAGATCGTGGGCTCAATCCACGCACCCTGGCCCAGGCCGTGTGGCACTTGAGGCACGCCACCACCCGTTACCAGTGTTGCGCCTTCGGCCATCGCACGGGCGTAGTAGGACAGTACCTTGCGCTGGTGTTCGTGGCTGATCAGCGGCCCGTAATTGGATTGGGGGTCTTCTGGTCTGCCGTACTTCACGGCTTCGCAGCGCAGCTTCAGCGCAGCAACAAAGCGCTCAAAGACGGGCCGCTCGACGTAGACTCTTTCCGTCCCCAGGCAGACCTGTCCGGTGTTCATGAAGGACGACCGAAAGATGGCATCCACAGCCGCGTCGAAATCGCAGTCGGCAAATACGATGCCCGCGTTCTTTCCGCCCAGCTCAAAGGAGACGTCGCGGATACCGTCGGCTGCGGCCTTCATGATGGCGCTGCCGGTGCGTGTCTCGCCCGTGAATGTGATCGCGTCCACGTCGGCATGCCGCGTGATGAACTCGCCCGCCGCCTCGGGGCCGAAGCCTTGCACCACGTTGTAGACGCCTGGTGGCACGCCCACCGTGTTCATCACCTCGCCCAGCAGGGCCGCTGTGCTTGGCGTTTCCTCCGATGGTTTGACCACAACGGTGTTGCCGCAGGCAAGCGCCGGGGCAACTTTCCAGGTCATCAACAGGAACGGCGCGTTCCAGGGGCTGATCACTCCGACAACGCCCTTGGGCTTTCGAATGGCGTAGTTCAGCGCGCCGCGACCGTCCGGCGTGTCCATCTGAAATGCCTCGGTGGGCACATTCTTGACAATGTCTGCAAAGACTTTGAAATTGGCCGCACCGCGTGGGATAAAAGCATGTGCGATGACGTGGTGGGGTTGGCCGGTGTCCGACTCCTCGGCCGCCACGAAGTCATTGAAGCGGCGCGTGATCTCGTCGGCCACAGCGTGCAGCATAGCGACGCGCTGCTCTGTTCCCATGCGCCCCCAGGGCCCCCGCAAGGCTGCGCGCGCCGCATCAACGGCTGCATTCACATCGGCCTGGCCACCTTCTGCCACTTGGGCAAGCAGCTGGTTGTCCAGTGGCGAATGCTTTGCAAAGGTCGCCCCATTGGCTGAAGGCGCGCCACTGCCGTTGATGAAGTGATGGATGTCCTGCATGAGCCGCCTAGTTGGCCAGCGCGCCACCGTCGACAACAATCTCGGCACCTTGCACAAACGACGCCGCGTCTGACAGCAGCCACTTGGCCGCCTCACCAATCTCGGAAGGCTCACCAAAGCGCTGCAGGATGTGCCTTTGGCGCATTTGGCTGAACATGGCGGCCGTCTCCGGCAACTCCGACAGGCGCGCGATCATCGGCGTGCGAATCACCCCGGGCAGGATGGCATTGACGCGAATGCCACGGGCGCCGTAATCCATGGCCGCAGCGCGTGTGAGTCCGACCACTCCGGTTTTTGCCGAGATGTACTCCGCCTGACCCGGTACAGCGATGCGCGCCAGACCCGAGGCGGTGTTCACGATCGACCCACCTCCGTTGGCCAGCATCGCAGGTATCTGGTACTTCATGCACAGGAAGACACCGGTCAAATCGATGCGGATACCGCGCTCCCACTCGGCCAATGTCAGTTCGGCCAGTGGCTTGTTGGCGGCTTCGACGCCCGCGTTGTTGAACGCACCATCCAGTCGACCATACAGCGCCAGTGTTTGGGCAACCAGGGCCTGCACAGATTCTTCGGAGCCCACGTCGGCGGCGACGAAGGCCGCGTCGTACCCATCAGCAATTAGGAACGCCTTTGTTTGTAGACCTTCGGGCTCCGATCGATCACTGAGCACGAGTCTTGCACCCGCTGCAGCCAGCACCCGGCTACTCTCCCGGCCTATGCCCCCGCCGGCTCCGGTGACGATAATGACTTTGCCTTCAAGGGCACGCGGTTGGTGGCTGATGCTTTGCGAAGCAGTTGAATTCTGGTGGGTCATAGGACGGTTCGTGTGGCTGGTTATCAGAAGCCACTAGCCTAGGTCTCACACTCAACTACCGCCAACAAAAACTGTAAATACCGAGAATCACCAAATACAACTACCGGCCTGCCTGACCCGCGCGAACGGCCTGGACGTATGGGGCTCAGGCCAGCGAACCGAAGGGCCCAGGCTTTGCTGCACCCAATGTTCGGGAGATGGCTGCAGCGGTGGTTTCAATGGCTTTGCGGGCTTTGCGACCAACATCGCCGCGCATTTGATCGTGCGACCCCAGCAAGGCGATTACCGAAGATAGCCCCCCTTGAGGGTTGAATACAGGCGCAGCAATGGCATCGATGCCGCGCACCAGTGCAGAGCCCGACATCACTGAAGCCTGCGCGCGCACTTTATCTAGTTCCTCACGCGTGATTTCCGGGCCGCGCTCGTCTGCGCTGAGTTCAAGGCGCTGGCGCTCCAGCACCGGACGCGTCATCGCTTCGGGCAGATAGGCGAGATAGAGTACCGACGTCGCACTTTCACCCAGTGGAATAGTGGTGCCAATCCGTACCGTAATCATGAGGGGCTGTACGCCAGCTTCCCATCGCACCAGCCTGGGGCCATCGCCGCCCCAAACACTGAGCATGGCTGTTAGTCCGGTCTCATCGCGCAGTTTAAGCAGGTGGTCGCTGGTAACCGCGAACTCATCAAGCCGCCCGAGCGCGGCCAGGCCAAAGCGGCGCGTGGCCTCACCGAAATCGTAGCGACCGCTGGCTTGGTATTGCGTAACCATCCCGCTGCGCACCAAGCTCACCAGGTAGCGGTGGAGTTTGCTGGGCGCCAACTTGGTGGCCTGGCAAAGTTCCTTGAGCGACATGGAGGACGAAGCCATCGCCAGGGCCTCAAGAACCTGCATGCCGATTTCAAGTGATTGAATTCCCGCCTGACGCGTAGGCAGCGTTAGCGCAGTTGTCTTGGACTTGGTCGTCAGCCTCTTTGTTGCCATGGTATGTGCTGTTCAATATGAAGGTCTCTAGCATATTTCATAAATAGACGAAATTTTCACGAATGATGAAAATTGCCAGAGTGTTCCATGGAGAAGTGTTGAAGCAGCTTGTGTGAAGCGCACACAACAGATGCCTTTTTGCTGAATTTCTCTATAGAAAGCAGAAAGGATTGAGTGTGTTGGTTGCAACTGTTAAGCGCACCAGTCTTCTCGAAAGCCGCAAGGGCTATCCACTGAGCATTGCGTTCATGACATCTATACACACATTCTTCAGAAGCGAGTGCAAGGGTTTTCGATATGATGAATGCATATTGAATTAGTGAATACTGTGGTCGAGATGCAAAAAAATGGCTCGTTCATCGTTTGTGCTTACTTGCATTCAATCGATCGGGCCCCTCTAACTACACCTAATGGAGACTCAAGATGAATCCTGGAAACGAAGCGCTCGCGCGCGAAGTGCTGAAGACGATGGATGCGCAGGGCGACATCTTCGCGCTGATGACCGACGACATAGAACTCTTCTATCCAAAATGGGGCGTGGCCAAAGGCAAAGCCGAACTGGGTAAGTTCTTCCAAGACATGGGGGGCTACGTACGGTCAATTTCCCACAATCCGTCGAGCTTCAAATGCACTTCTGACGCGGACAGTGTGCTCATCGAAGGGCGCAGCACAGGAACGCTGGTCGACGGAAGCGCATGGTCCGCAGACGGTGCCACTGGGGGACGCTTCTGTACTTCGTTCCAGATCAAGGACGGGTTGATCTGCAGCATGCACGTATACATCGACCCGGATTACGCTGACCAGACTTCGACCGTATACCCCTGGCACAAGCCTTAGTGGTTCGGCTGTGAACATCAATACCTTTGACTTGAATCTGCTGCGTGTAATAGGCGCGCTTTACAGCACACACAGTACAACACTGGCAGGTGAGCAGATCGGACTGACGCAGTCCGCCATCAGCAACTCATTGCGAAGGCTCAGGGAAGCTTTCGGCGATGAGTTGTTTGTGCGCACCGAGCGTGGCATGGTTCCGACCCCACTGGCAGAGTCCATGTATGGCCCGATTCAAGACGCACTGGGACGGATCCGTGAAGTTGTAGAGAGCCGCGCATCTTTCGATGCCAGCGTCAGCACGCGAAATTTCCGGCTGGCCATGAGTGACATTGGTCAGATGTGGATGGTTCCGCGCCTGGTAAGCCATGTTCACAAGTTCGCGCCGGGCATCACCCTTGAAACCGTGCCACTGACGCGCAGTGGAACAGCCGAACGCATGGCCGCAGGTGAAATTGACGTGGCCTTGGGTGTTGGCAGGCCGCTGGGTGCGGGTTTCTTCAGGCAGCAGCTGCGTACCCTGCGCTTTGTTTGCATCGTGCGCGCAGGGCACCCGCACTACCGCGGAGCGCTAGACATTGAACAGTTTCTGGGGGCCTCGTTCATCGACTACGAGCCCGCGGGCGGCACGTACTCGCATTTCCTGGAGCATGCCAATCGGGTGTTCGTAAACCACAAGGTTCAGCGGCGTGTTGCTGTGAAGCTGGCGCACTTGCCTGGAATCGACAAGATGATTGCGGGCACCGATTTGATTGCCGTGGTCTCCGAGGGTGCAGCCATGAGCATGGCCGGAGCCACCAGCCTGCAGATCCTCGATTTGCCATTTGAAGTTCCACCACTGTGCGTCACGCAACAGTGGCATGAGCGCATCAACAAGGATCCTGCACATGAGTGGCTGCGCGAGGCCATAGTCAAAGTAGCGAGCAACTTTCCAGGTGGAGAAATCACATCTGTGAATTCGCCGCATTCGCAGTATTCATTCGACGTTGCCAGTGACATTCTTTAAATTCACTACTGACCGCTGAAGCCATCAGCAACCGATCGCAACCACTTGCCGTGGTGAGATTAACAGGAGAAAGAATGTCATATATATACAGAAATGTGCAAAGCATTCGGGGCTTGTTCCTCCATGCTTCTAGGGCCTGTCTTGCAGAAGTTCGCGCCAACACGGAACGGCACGCCAAAGAGGCCGGGCTTCCTGAACCACCATGAGACGCATCGCATTCCGAACCCTCTGTGCAAGCCCTCACGTTATGCGCAGCACCTGATGGGCAACGAATGCAGTCGCAGCAAGCAAGCGAGAAAACCGATCCAACCAGTGACCGAATCACTGACCACTACTGGCCACGAAAAGCATAAATATTTGATATCGCGAAGAAGTCTATAGAGCACCTTTCTTTGCGGAGTCACACCAAAAAATGGAGACAAGATGAAACCGAATCAGAGTGCCCCTATGGGCAGGGGTCAAATGCACAGTTCAGAACATCGCCTGGGCATAGTGGCTGCGCTGCTGAGCGTTGCGATGGTGCCCAGTGCCGGCGCCCTCGAGTTGCAAACCGACAACCCGGACACCAAAGTCCGCTGGGACACCACCGTCAAGTACAGCACAGCATTCCGGGCAAAGTCCGTGGATGCCAATCTTGTCGGACCAGCACAGGCCAACCTGGATGATGGGGACCGCAACTTCAGCAAGTCAGGTCAACAGGTTTCCAACCGGTTCGACATTTTTACCGAAGCAGACGTCACATTTTCACGCGATTTTGGCGCACGTGTAAGTGCCGCCGGATGGTACGACAGCGTGTACTTTGATGGGACCAACAACAATTCCCCGCGCACTGCCAACAGCGCGTCTGTGCCTTTCAATCAGTTCACGGATGCGACTGCCAAACTGCATGGACAGAATGCCGAAATTTTGGATGCGTTTGTGTTCGGTGGTGGGGATCTTGGCGACATGCACGCCACTTGGCGACTGGGTAAGCACACCGTGCTTTGGGGCGAAACTTTGTTCTTTGGGGCCAATGGGATTGCTGGTGCTCAAGCACCCATTGACTATGTGAAGTTGCTGTCGGTGCCTGGGTCGCAATTCAAGGAAGTGGTGCGGCCCATCAACCAGTTGTCCGGTCAGTTGCAGATCAATCCAGAAGTCACGGTGGCTTCCTATTACCAGCTGGAGTGGCAGCCCAATCGCATACCCGCAGCAGGGAGCTACTTCTCGTTCTCTGACGTGTTGGACCAAGGGGGGGAGAGACTCTTTTGGCCCACGGGTTCGCACTTCAAGCGAGGCGAGGATCTGAAGGCGAGTGACAGTGGGCAGTATGGGGTTCGACTAAGCTTCCGACCTAAAGATCAGGACAGCGAGTATGGTTTGTATGCGGTTCGATACAACCAAAAAGACTTCTCAACCTATATCAGACCATCAGGTGCATTCTTTGGTCCGGGCAATGCGCCTGGTGCAAACGTTGGAAACTATGTACTGGCCTATCACGAGGGCATCGTTGCCTATGGCGGCAGTGTAAGCACATCGGTAGGTCCAGCCAATGTTGGCGCCGAGGTGTCTCTACGTGAGAACGCGCCATTGGCCAATGCGGGTGTATTTGCGATCTCCCCAGCAGCCAACAATACCGACAACCCCTTGTATCCAGTTGGCCGCACGGCACACGTGAATATTTCGTCGGTGGTGCTGCTTTCCCCAACTGCGCTATGGGATGGCGGAAGTCTGCTGGCTGAGGTGGGCTGGAATCGTCTGCTGGGCATCGACAAGAACCCGGCCGCCATTGATCCGAATGCGACGACGGACGCTTGGGGCTTTCGCCTGCTATTTGCGCCCAGTTACTACCAGGTGGCCAACGGTGTGGATGTGACTATCCCGATCGGGCTGGGCTACAACCCCAGCGGAAGGTCCTCGGCTGTCAGCCTGTTCAACGGGGGCATTGATCAGGGCGGTGATTTCAGCATTGGTGTGAATGCCGAGTACAACAAAAAAGTCCGTGTCGGCGTCTCTTACACCACGTATATCGGCAGCCCCGGTGCATTCTTTGCGCCTACGAATGACAGGCAGTCATTCAAGCAGAAATACGCAGACCGCGATTCCCTGTCGTTCAACATCCAGACCACTTTCTGAAGTACCCACGGAAACCCATCATGAAGCACAACCGAAATACCAGTACGAAGCAACTCCTGCAAAGAACCCTTGCGGCCGCAGTTGTCTATGCATGCAGCGGCGCCTTCGCCGCCCATGCGGCTGTAACGCCAGAGGAGGCCCAGAAGCTCAAGTCTTCACTCACACCCGTAGGCGCTGAAAAGGCAGGTAACGCGGACGGCAGCATACCGGCGTGGGCCGGCGGCTACACGACCGTGCCTACGGGCTACAAATCGGGTGACCTGCGCGCTGACCCCTTTGCCGCCGACAAGTCTACGCTGTCGATCTCTGTCAAGGAGGTGGACAAGTACGCCGACAAGCTGTCGGAAGGTGTGAAGGCACTGCTCAAAAAGTATCCGGAAACCTTCCGTCTTGAGGTCTACCCGACCAAGCGCAGTGCCGCATTGCCCCAATGGGTGAATGACAACACATTCAAAAATGCGACAAGTGCGAAGACCAAGAACGCGGGCAACACGATCGAGGGTGCATATGGAGGCATTCCGTTCCCCATCCCCAAGGACGGAGCCGAGGCCATGTGGAATCACCGGCTGTCGTACGCAGGCACCACCACGACACTCAACTTTTCCAACTACACGGGAACGGCAGATGGCAAGTTGCTGCTTGCAGGCAAGGGTTACAACCACGTCTACTGGCCCTATTACGACCCCGCTACGCCGTGGACAGCGAATTACACGGGCGCATATTGGCAAATACGAGTCTCTACAACTGAGCCAGCCTTCAAGTCGGGAGAGTCCCTGCTAGTCGTCGACTCTTTAGATAAACCGCGTCAGGCTTGGCAGTATTTCCCCGGACAGCGTCGCGTGCGCAAGGCGCCCACCGTGTGCTGTGACACGCCTAATGATGTGAACTCCGGGCAGGAGTATTTCGATGAGGCGTATATGTGGTCAGGTGACCTGGACCGCTATAACTGGAAGCTGGTAGGCAAGCAGGAGATGTACATCCCGTACAACAACAACCGCTGGATGGGCCTGCCGGCTGAAAAGCGCTATGCGCAACACCACATTGAATCTACCTCCACGCGCTGGGAACTGCACCGGGTGTGGGTTGTCGAAGCAACGCTTGCCGAGGGCAAGCGCCATGTGATACCCAAGCGTCGTTTTTATTTGGACGAGGACACCTGGGGCGCTGTCCTGAGCGAAGGCTGGGACGCGGAAGGCAAACTCTGGCGTGTGGCCATGGGCATTCCCAGCGTGGTGTCTGAAGGCCCCTTTGTACTTGGTAACTATCCCTGGATAACGCATAACTTGCAGACCGGAACCTGGGTAAATGGCGGTGCGGCCGATCTAGACAAAAAGGTCATGTTCAAGCAGTTACCTAAGCTATCCAACACGTTCTTCACACCTGATGCTATGTCAGGAGACGGCGTTCGATGAGAGCCAGGTACGTCGGAATTCTTCGCCTCCTCATGCGAGGCTTCCCTGCCTTGGCAGCCTGCGGCCTGGTGCTTGGCACTACGCCTGCGGCTGCCGGCGATGCACTGCTGGAGCGACCAGCCCTGATGTCCAAGCGCGCAGCGGCCAGCATGATGCTGACCATTGCCCGGGCAGGAAACAGGCTCGTTGCAGCCGGCGAAAGAGGGCAAGTGGTTTATTCCGACGACTGCGGAGCAGTGTGGCGGCAGGCTGCTGTTCCGGTCAGCGTGACACTTACGGCCTTGCAGTTTGTGGATAGCCGCCTGGGGTGGGCTGTCGGCCATAGCGGAGTGGTGCTGGCCACGCGGGATGGTGGAATCACCTGGACTCGTCAACTTGATGGCAGCCAAGCGGCGCAGTTGGCATTGCTATCAGCGCAGAAGTCGCAGGACGCCGCAGGGGCCTCTACACAAGCGGCAGATCCCCAGAATACTGCGAGCCAGCAGGCACTGCGTGATGCCGAACGGCTGGTTGCAGAAGGATCCGACAAGCCGTTGTTTGCGTTGCACTTCTGGACATCGCAGAGGGGCATGGTTGTAGGCGCGTTCGGGCTCGCCCTGTCTACCACCGACGGCGGCCAGACCTGGGAGTGGATGGGTGACCGTATCCCCAACCCGAAGGGCCTGCATCTCTACGCATTGCAGGCACGTGGCGAGGCGGTCTTCATCGTGGGTGAGCAGGGCTTTATCGCGCACGCGTCCAGGGCCGATGGGGTATTTGAAAAAGTTGCCAGCCCCTATGCGGGCAGCTTCTTCGGTGTCCTGCCGACAGCACCGGGCGGGGATGCCGAGCTGGTACTTTTCGGCCTGCGCGGGAATGCATTCCGTGGAGATGGCAAGGCATGGACAGCCCTGGATACCGGCGGCACCTCGTCACTGGTATCCGGCCTCGCATTGGGACATCAAGATTTCCTCCTATTTAATGCCGATAGCCAGGTACTGAGATGGCAAGCCGGCGCAACGGTGGGGCGAAAAGTCGTGGGTATATCGCCGGTGGCCACGGTGCATGCTTCTGTGGCAGCCTGCGAAGGCCGGGTGGCGCTGGCGGGTGCACGTGGTGTGGCGGTTGTAGCCGCAAACAGCAACGGCGGCGCCGCGACTAAGGCTGAGCAGCAATGAGTGTGGTTCAAGAAAATGCCGGAGCCGATTGGCCTGTAGTAGCCCATCTGGAGCAGTTTGACCAGAACTCCGGATCACTTATAGAGCGGCTGCTATTTAACAACCGCATCTGGATTGTTGCGGTATGCGCGTTGCTGACGTTGATGCTCGGGTTCAGTGCGCGTCAATTAACTCTGAACGCCAGCTTCGAACGCATGATTCCAGCCGGACACGAGTTCGTACGTAACTATTTGGAACATCGTGAAGATCTGGCAGGTGTTGGAAACACCCTGCGCATCGCAGTACATAACCCAAACGGTTCGATCTACGACGCTGGCTATCAGAAGACTTTACGTCAACTCAATGACGAGATATTTCTGGTTCCTGGAGTGGATAGGCCTTTCATGAAGTCGCTCTGGACTGCCAATACTCGTTGGTTGGGTGTAACAGAGGAAGGGCTGGACGGCGGCCCTGTAATTCCTGATTCTTATGATGGATCCGAGACAGCCTTGCAGGACCTGCGTGCCAATGTGGAACGATCGGGTGAAATCGGCCGACTTGTCGCACCCGATTTGCAATCCAGCTTGTTGATCGTCCCGCTCTTAGCGCGAACCAGCGACGGAGAGGCGCTGGATTACCGCGCCTTGTCGCATCGGCTGGAAGAGCTACGCACGAAGTATGAGACCGACAAAGTAAAGATTCACATTACCGGCTTCGCCAAGATAGCGGGTGATCTGATTGACGGCATCACAGCCATGGCGGGCTACTTCGTGTTGGCGCTCATCTTGTGCACGGCGGCGCTTTATGCCTATACACGATGCGTGCGTAGCACCCTGGTCGTCATGGCCTGTTCACTGGTGGCAGTGCTGTGGACACTGGGCCTCTTGAGGATGCTTGGATATGTGCTCGACCCCTACACGGTGCTGGTGCCCTTTCTGGTCTTCTCCATCGGCATGAGCCACGGCTGCCAGAAGATGAATGGTATCGCTGCGGATGTGGCGCGTGGCACCCATAAAGTGGTGTCAGCGCGCTATACCTTCCGGCGCCTGTTCATGGCCGGGTTGACGGCATTGATGGCCGATGTGTTGGGCTTTGCCGTATTGACGGTGATAGACATCCAAATCATTCGCGATCTGGCCATGACGGCCTGCATCGGCATGGGTGCGCTGATCTTCACCAATCTGATCCTGCTGCCGATTCTGCTGTCCTACACCGGGGTCAATGCCAGCACGCGGGAAGACGGCCCGCTGATTCAAGCCCTCTGGCGTGTGCTGGTGCGCTGCACACAGACGCGCGCAGCACGCGCCATCGTGTGGACATCGGTCGTGCTCTCCGTGCTGGGTTTGCTGGGGAGCCAGCACCTGACAGTCGGCGACATAGACCCCGGTGCGCCCGAACTGCGTGCTGAATCGCGCTACAACCGCGACAACGCCTTCATGGTCAGCAGCTTTCCGGCCAGCAGCGACTTGTTGGTGGTGATGGTCCAGACACCCAAGTTCTTGTGCACGCGCTACGACAACCTGGTGATGGTGGACGCATTGGAGTGGAAGCTGCAACAGTTGTCCGGCGTTGAGTCGACCAGCTCATTTGCGGGGCTTGCAAAGCGCGCGGCCGTGGGCATGAACGAGGGCAACCCGCGCTGGTATGAGATACCGCGCAACCAGGAAACGCTCAACTCCATCACCACGCGCGCACCGAGGGAGATGTTCAACCAGTCGTGCGACCTTCTGGCCGTGTATGTCTATCTCAGCGACCACAAGGCCCAGACGCTTGACCGTGTATTGCAGGCCACCCAGGATTTCGCGCGTGAAAACGACCAGGGAGAGACGCGGGTCCTCCTGGCTGGTGGCAGCGCAGGCATCGAGGCGGCCACCAACATTGTCGTAAAGCGCTCCAACTGGATCATGACCCTGCTGGTGTACCTGAGCGTCACGGTGCTTGCTTGGCTTACCTTCCGCTCGTGGCGAGCCACCCTGTGTGCCGTGTTGCCCCTGATGCTGACCACGGTGGTGATTGAAGCCCTGATGGCAGCACTGGGCATAGGCTTGAAAGTCGCCACACTGCCGGTCGTGGCACTGGGTGTGGGCATCGGCGTTGACTATTCGCTGTATGTGCTCAGTGTCACGCTGGCAGCACTGCGCCAGGGCTACAGCCTTGACCAAGCATACGGCAAGGCGCTGCACTTCACGGGCCGCGTGGTCGTGCTCACCGGCATGACCCTGGCAGCGGCGGTCGGGGTATGGGTCTTCTCTCCCATTCGCTTTCAGGCGGATATGGGTTTGTTGCTGGCCTTCATGTTCTTGCTGAACATGCTGGGTGCGCTGATCCTGCTTCCTGCACTGGCGCATTGGCTGCTGGCACCCATGGCCCGAACATCCTCCAATTTTTCTCACCGTAACTCCTAGCATTGAAAGATATTCATGACAATACAACAAGCCCTGCATGTAGAGAGCGCTGCACTGGTACTGATTGACCACCAGAAGGGCATCATCGACTGGGTGCAGTCCATCGACAACCGGCTGCTTAAGCAGAACACCAAGGTTATTGCTAAGACGGCCCATTCGCTGGGCATTCCTACGGTGCTTACAACCAGTCTGGAGGATGGTGCCAATGGCGACCTGATCAAGGGAGTTACGGATAGCTTTGCGGGACATACGCGCGTGCAGCGTCAGGGCATCGTCAATGCCTGGGATGACCCGAGGTTTGTAGCCGAGGTGCAAAAGACAGGACGCAAGATTCTGATCATGGCAGGCGTTACCACCGACGTGTGTCTGATCTTCCCGGTATTGAGTGCCATCGCGGCGGGCTACATGGTTTATGTGTTGGCCGATGCATCCGGCTCCATCACCAAGATGTCCGATGACCTGGCCTTGGACCGTATGGCCAGGGCCGGTGCGGTGATCACAAGCACGCAGACGGTGGTTGCAGAGCTGACCCATGACTGGACCGGGGACTACGGGCAGAAGGTGGTTGGGGTATTGCTCAAAGACTTCTTGCCTTTCCATCTGATGCGGCTGCCGTTGTTGCGGCGCCTGCGAATGATTGTTGACTTCATCTTCAACGGCAAACGGTATGAAGCGGAATTTCGAAAGAAGCCTTCCGAGCGCAAATGAACGGATCAGCCGCCGCATCAGCCACGGGCATAGCCGAAATCAAAATTGGTGATTGGTGTTTGCGTGCATCGAAAGATATTCTCATTGTTCCAATCCATATAGAAAGCAGGAGCAAATTTCCATGGGACAAGTTTTAGGTCTGGGTGTATCCCACTATCCCCCATTGAGTGGACGCGATGAAGACATGGCCAACCCGCATCGGGGACGTATGCATGATCCGGACATCCCCGCATCGGCAAAAGATCCATCCACCTGGCCACCTTTCATGCAGCAGGAGTGGGCCGATCCCATTGCGGCAGCTCAGGCACACCGGGCCGCAATGCGCGTGGGCTTGGGAAAAGTGCAGAAGGCCCTGGCTGATTTCAAACCCGACTTCGTTCTGATCTGGGGTGACGACCAGTACGAGAACTTCAAGGAAGATGTCGTACCGGCGTTTACCGTATTGGCGTATGAAGATATGAAGGTCTATCCGTGGAAGCACGCCAGCGAGTCATCGCTGATGGCAGCGGACATCACCAATGAATGGGGTGGCGGGCGTCCCAACGAGTGGGGCGAGCGTGGCGATACGGAGCGCATCCTGCGCGGCCATCCCGAGGCCGCCAAGCACCTGGCTAACAAATTGCTGGAGGCCGAGTTCGATGTGGCATATGCGTACAAGCCATTGCACCATCCGGGCCTGGCCCATGCCTTTTTGAATGCCGTGCTGTACATCGACTATGACCGCACGGGGTTCCCCTGGCCGGTGGTCGCGATGCCCATCAATTGCTACGGTCGTAGTGTGATCAGCTACCGCGGCTTTGTCAGCCGATGGTCCGACCGGGGTCGTCCGGCGGATCCCCCGTCGCCATCGCCCAAGCGTTGCTTTGATATGGGCGCAGCGGTGGGCAAGATTTTGCGTGACAGTCCCTGGCGCGTTGCGGTCATCGCATCGTCGAGTTGGTCGCATGCCTTCCTGGTGGACAAGTTCTATCGCCTGCAGCCTGATGTGGACTCTGACCGGCGTCTGTACCAGGCCATGCTTGAAGGTGACTACGAGTACTGGAGGAATTACAAGCTGGACCAGATCGAGGAGTCCGGGCAACAGGAGGTGCTCAACTGGTTCAGCTTGCTGGGAGCCATGAGCGCGCTCGACGCCAAGCTGGAATGGTCCGACTTTGTGGAAACCCGCATCCTGAACTCCAGCAAGGTGGCGGCAATCTTCTCCCCCGCTTGAGGCGGTGCGTGACCGCGCGCTCCCAAACCCACATCCCATTGCAAACCCTATCCGGAATTCCACAAGATGAACTACCGACTCATTAGCTACAGCACCGCGAGCCTGCTTGCGGTGGCTGGACTCTTGGTGAACCAACGCGTGCACCGTGTGTCTGCTTTGTCAGGCTTGTCCAGCTATGACACGATGCAAGATCTGCTCAACGACTGGACTCAGACCAAACCGCTGCTCGACGCGGCGGCACAAGATCTGTCAAAGGACTTTGAGACAGGCATGGCACTGGCAGATGTCAGCCTGCTTGCACCCGTGCCACGCCCGGGAGCTGTGTTTTGTGCAGGCGCGAACTATGCAGACCATATCGAGGAGATGCGCGGTGTTGCCAAGATGCCCAGCACACTGACCACACAGGAAATTGTGGGTGATGCACCCTGGCATTTCCTGAAGACCCCCCAAAGCAGCGTGGTCGGGCCGGGCAACCGCGTCAGCATGCCCGAGGGCGCAAAGATGTTTGACTGGGAAATTGAACTGGTGGCCGTGATAGGCGTTTCTGCCCGCAACGTATCGGTGGAACATGCGCTTGAACACGTGGCCGGATACACCATTGGCAACGACCTGTCGGTGCGTGACAAGGGCACGCGCCATGCCGTTCACGCGTCTGTGCCCTTTCGCTGGGACTGGATCGGGCACAAGTGTTTTGATGGATCCTTTCCGTGCGGGCCGTGCATCACCCCGGTTGACCAGATTCCCGAGCCACAAAATTTGAATCTGAAGCTGTGGGTCAACGACAAGCTGATGCAGGACTCCAACACGAAGAGAATGATCTTCAATATTGCCCAGCAGATTGCGCATCTCTCCAAACATCTCACCTTGCATCCAGGTGATCTGATCGCCACGGGCACACCCGCTGGTGTAGGTGCCGGGCGTGGCATATCGCTGGCTCCCGGCGATCAGCTGCGCCTGGAGATTGAGCACATAGGGGAGTTGCAACATTCGATTGCGGCATAGCCACTGCTCACCCACAAGACGCCATGCACAGGAACATCCCCATGCAAAGGAGCATGCGTTTGTCTGCAATTAGCCAGCACGTGGCGCCCAAATCAACACAAGTTCATGAAACTACAACGCCAGGAAAGAATATGAATACATCTGTAGAACACCAAGCCGCCGGAAGGATGGCAAAAATTGGGGCTTGCCTGTTTTTCCTGTGGGCTGTGCTGCATATCTGGGTCGGCTATGAGGGTGTGCAACAGTACCTCATCAGCGGCACACAGGGGCAATGGAATATGGTCATCGGTGGCGTAAAGGCGTCACGGGATGCATTCCAGCACAGCACCGATGCTCTGACGGCGTATGCCCATGGGCAACTGCTGGTCAACTTCTGTGTGGATGTGGGCGGCTACGGCGTGCTCGGTCTCGTGGTTGGATGGCTGATATGGGCGCGTGCTTCCTGGACCGGCTACTTTCTGGGCGCCTTTGTCATTGGAATCTGCGACCTTGCCTTTCTGTTCTCGCTGGTGACCTCAGGCGTAATCGAAATGAACGCAGGCAGCATAGGCGGCCCCATCATTTGGTTCCTGGCCATCGCCATCACGCCATTCGGCATGCCGCCCCTGCGCGCGGTACAGGTGCGGTAATGGCCTCGGAAATGCATCAAGATCGCTCCATCGTGCTACGCACCTCGGGGACGCGCCACGGACCCATTACCCGGCTGGTGAGCCCCAATGACATCGGGTCGTTGATCAAGCCATTCGTGTTTTTGGACTATGTGAACGCACCGGGTGGGCAAGGCCCGAAGTTCGGATTCCACCCCCATTCAGGTATCGCCACGCTGACCTACCCCCTGACCTTCGATATCGAGCATGAATTGTCCACCGGGCAGGTGGATCATCTCGCCCGTGGTGGTCTCGAATGGGTAGTGGCCGGAAGCGGTGTCTGGCACCGCGCCCAAGCCTTGAACGGCGACAGCCTACGGGGTTTCCAAATCTGGTTTGCCTTGCCACCTTCCCATGAGGCGGCTCCCGCCTCCACACAGTTTGTTGCGTCGGCAGACGTGCCGCAATCGGGGCCGGTGACGGTGCTGTTAGGGGCTTTTGATGGTGCTTCCAGCAGCATCAGCGCCCCCCTTGATGTCAACTATCTGTGGGTGCAACTCAAGGCCGGAGATGTCTGGACCTACTGCCCGCCCACAAAACACCAGGTGGCGTGGGTGTTCGCCCAAACTGGAACGCTGGAAATTCTGGGTGAAAAACTCGTGGGCGAACTCGCGGTGTTCTCAGAAGGCAATGGCCACCTGCGTTTCCGTGCGCAGGACAACTGTGCCTTTCTGCTCGGCACGGCGGCCAAGCATGCGCACGGGCTGGTATTGGGCAATTATTCTGTGCACACAAGTGAAGCGGCATTGACAACGGGCGAGCGGCGCATTGCCGAGATCGGCGAAGAGCTTCAACGCAACGGGCGGCTTGCGTGATGCCCTCCATGCAGCATAGGGCCTGACACCATGTACCAGCACATTCTTGTACCCATTGATGATTCCGAACTGTCGATGGACGTGGTGGGAAATGCATCGGCACTGGCCAAAAGTGTGGGGGCACGCATCACCTTTTTTCATGTTGTGGCCGACCATGCGGGATCGCTGCTCGGTGATGCGGAGGTACTGCGAGCGCTGTCCCCGCAGGACCATGCCTACGGCGTGACCGGAAAGGCGCGGGAGTTGCTCTCCAAGGCGCAAGCTGCAGCCCGCGCGGCCGGTGTGGTGGGCGAGTCCCTGCAGGTAGTCAGCAACCGGCCCGCCCAGGCCATCATGGACGCAGCCCGGCACTTGCAGTGCGATCTGATTTTCATGGCATCGCATGGGCGTCGCAGCCGCCTGGGGATGGCCTTGGCTTCGACCACGCTGGGTGTGCTGATGTCGGCCGACATGCCGGTGCTGGTCTCCTCCATGGGTACGGTCAAGGCTTCCGTGCGTGCGATCGGAATCATTCGGGACGAGCATCGATCGATTGCCGCTGTTCTGCATGCCTGGATGCACGCGCTGGCTGCCGCCTGCGCACAGGGCAGTGCTGCAGACCCGGTGCTCATGAAAGCTATGCTGCGCTATGTGCAGGCTTTTCCTCTGGCACTACACCACCCAAAGGAAGACGAATATGTGTTCAAGCGCTTGCGCGAGCGCACCCGAGAGCTCGATGCAGACCTGGACGAGTTGTCTTCACAGCACCTGCGGGACCACGCGTTTGTCGACGGCCTGTCACAAAGAGTCAATGCCCTTACCAGCGCGACGGGAGACGCCGCTGTGGAGGCCACGGCTGACCTGCATGCTGCTGTCACCACCTATGCGTCATTCCTGTGGGAGCACATGGGCAGGGAAGAGAACGTGGTATTGCCTGCAGCAGGGCGCCACCTCACCGATGCAGATTGGGAGGGGATTGAAGCCGCATTTTCCGAGAACAAGGATCCGCGATTCAGCGGCGATGTCCAAAGGGAATACAGACAACTCTTCTCCCGCATAGTCAACGAGGCCCAGGGCTGGAAGTAGTGCCTATGAACGCAAGACATTCAACAACATGGGGAGCACATGCATGCCTATAACAATTTCAATTGAAGCCTTGTGGCGAAGGGTCTCCCCATACCACTGGGCCGCATTGTTTGAAACATCGGATCCTACAGAAGGTCCTGCCGCGCGTCCGGGTTTTTTACATCAACGGAAGAGCCAACATGCTGGAACTTAAGGTCGTACAGCTCACGACGGTCACACCCCTTGTACGGTCGATTGAATTGGTGGCTGCCAATGGAGTTGAGCTGCCACGGTTCAATGCGGGCGCCCACATCAATCTGGTTCTTGGCAATGGGGAAGAGCGTTCGTATTCGATCCTGAACGACCCGGCGGAATCGCATCGCTACTTGATTGCAGTGCTGCGAGAGAAAGCGGGCAATGGCGGCTCGGCATGGATACACGACATGCTGCGTGTCGGCGATATTCTGCAAAGTAGCGAACCGATAGACGACTTCCAGCTTTATGAACCGGCAGAGACCAGCCTGCTTATTGCAGGCGGGATCGGCATCACACCCATGATGTCGATGGCCTCCCGTCTGAAGGCCTTGGGCAGGGAGTATGTCTTGTACTACTGCGCCCGGTCGCGCGCCGAAGCAGCCTTCATGGCGCAGCTCGAAGATGTGCATGGCTCGCGGCTCAAACCGCATTTTGACGGTGGGGATCCTGCAAAAGGTCTCAATCTGCAGGCCTTGCTGTCCCATCGGTCTGCGGGTGCCCACGTCTACGTATGCGGGCCGCTGGGCCTCATTCGCGCGACCATCCAGGCGACCAACAGATGGCCTCAGGGGACGGTTCACTATGAGCTGTTTAAGGGCAGCCAGGCCGAACTGGCCATCACCAGCAGTGACCACCCCTTCAGCGTCGTTCTTGCAAGGTCGGCCAAGACCTACACGGTCCCTGCCAACCAAAGCATCCTGTCGGTATTGAAGGCCAATGGTCACAAGATCAAGTCGCTCTGTACCACAGGAACGTGTGGAACTTGCAAAGTAGGCTATCTCTCAGGGGCTGTGGAGCACCGGGATGATGTGCTTGACGACGAAGAAAAGCGCCATGTTCTGCAGGCCTGTGTTTCGCGTGCCATGCCTGACGAGACGCTTGTACTTGATCTTTAACCCACAAGGAATGAAATGATGACTACCTCCGCAACGCCCTACTCACCCCACGTGAAGACGCAACTGATGATATCCGCCACCCTGGTCACGACCGATCTCCAGCGGGCCCGTCGCATGTATGAAGAGGTCATGGACATGGAGTGCGTGGAGCCTGAAAAGGGACTGATGTATGTCCGTGACAAGGGATTCAGACCCGGTGGAACGAAGCACGGAAAACCCTATTGGGTTCTTGAAGTGCGTGAAAGGCCTCAAGTGGAAGTGCCTCAGGAGATGTTGAATCACTGGGGATTTGAAGCACCGGACCAGGCCGCTGTGGACCACGCGTTTGAGAGACTCACTGCGTGCAAGGAGGAGTACGGCATCACGAAGATCCAGAAGCCCTTTTTTCGCGCGGGGGCCTATTCGCTCTACTTTGTCGATAAGGACTCGAACTGGTGGGAGCTCGAATACCGCACACCGGATATCACCTACGAAGCACTCCGCGAAAGAAATGTCCAATGGACGGAAACCAACTAATGCAAGGGAATTTGAAAATGCAAACACCAGTCATTCAAAACGAATTTTTCTCCCACGGCACTATCGAGTGCACGAACATGGAATCCACTAGGGATTTCCTGTGCAATTTTCTGGGCCTGAACATGATTCGACCCATGAAGCAGTCGCAATACATGTGGAAGGGCGGCCCTTGGTCGGTTGTCTGCGTCCATGTCGAAGACGGGGAATGCAAGGAACAGCTGATTGAAAACCGCTTTGTCCTGGCTGTTGCCAACGCCGGCGAGGTGGATGCCAGCCATGTATCCGCGCTTGCGTTGAAGGCGCAGTACGGAATCAAGGAAGTACGCGCCCCTGAGACCCTGAACGGTGTTCGCTCATTCAAGCTCAAGGACCTCAATAATACGTGGTGGGAAATCAGTTCCGCTTCACTCGCATATTTCGACAGCATTTTTGCCAAGGGCGATGCGGTGCATTGATTGCTAAATGAATTTCAATGGTTTCGTTGATCCGCTACCGCATGGGGGGTGCAGCATGTTGATGCCTCGTCAAGCGGTGCCCGCCCTGCAGGTGCCGACCTTAGCCCATGGCATATTCAATTTGCGCGAGGATGCAGCCACCCATTTCACGATGGTGGTGTTCTATCGCGGCTTGCACTGCCCAGTCTGCCTCAAATATCTGCTGGAGTTGGGGCGCTTAGGGATCGACTTTGAGAAGCGGGGTGTCAAGGTCATTGCGATCTCAAGCGATGTTCACTCGCGTGCTCGCACGATGGTGGAAAAATTGGATGCCCCAAATCTGCGCATTGGATACGAACTGAACCTGAAGACTGCACGCGACTGGGGGCTCTACATCAGCAGTTCTCGCGGTGCTACATCCAATGGCTTGGAGGAACCGGTACTGTTTTCCGAGCCGGCGCTTTTCCTCGTGCGCCCGGACGGCACGCTGTATTACGGTGCAGTGCAAACCATGCCCTTTGGACGCCCTCATTTTGATGAACTCTTGACCGCACTGGATTTTGTGCAAGCGAAGGACTATCCCGCAAGAGGTGAGTACATGGGTGGGGTCTGACTGCGACTTGTCATCAGTTTCGAGCTTACGTGCGAGCCTCAGAGGCGCTTTGTACTGAGCGGTAGGCACTTAGGGATTCAAAGATTCCAGCAATGTCCCGGTCACCGTACCCTTTTTCCACGGCGTCACGAAAGACGCTTTCAGTGAGGTCAAGCAAGGGCCGCTCGCCGGTCGGGGGACATTCCAGCGCATCACGCAACAGGTCAAAGTAGCGAATAAAGGCAGGCATGTGACTGGGGGCAAATTGACCTGAAGCCATCATGGGCCCGCGAATGGCCAGCATCGCGGAACTGGCTGCAGAGGTTTTGAGCGCCTCTACCGTGGACTGCAGATCGAGCCCCAGTTGGTCTGCCATACGCAGGGCTTCGGCGGCCGCAAACGTATGTACGCCGACAAGGTAGTTGGTGATCAGCTTCATCTTGCTGGCATTGCCAAAGGCGCCCAGGTAGCTGGTGGCACAGGCAAAGGCATTCACCACAGGAAGAACTTGCGTTGCTGCGTCCGCGTCGCCTGCGAGCAGCACGCTTGCCTTGCCCATCTTCATCATGGTCGGTGTGCCGCTGACTTCGCCGTCCAGCAGAGTGGCGCCTGCGTTGGTGGCTATTTGCGCCGCGTTGGCCTTGGCGGACGCACGGTGTGTGCCCAGGCCAATAACAATCTGATCCGGCTTCAAGGCCGGAGCAATGGCTTGCATGACCTCGAGCAGTGCCTCATCTGTGGGTAACAGCAGGATCAGTGTCTGGGCACAGGCAGCCGTTGCGGCAGAACTGGGCTGCGGCAAGCCGCCCATGCTGGCGAAGGCGTTGAGATTGCCGCGTCGATAACCCGCGACGGTATGGCCCGCAGCCAAGAGTCGACTGGCAACGGCCAAGCCAAGTTCGCCTAGTCCAATGAGCCCGATGGTGTTGTTTGCTGTCATGTTGGTCTCCTCTTTCACCGCAGCACCACTGTGCTGTCGGACAGGGTCAGCTCCAGCCGAATGGCGCCTTCAAAGGCAGTCCATTCACGCATTTCGAAGGAGACAGCACCGTTCAGGACAAACGGGTCCTGCTGCGCAATGTCCTCGGCTTGTTCGATGGTGTCCGTTCTCAAAAGGGTCATTCCGTCAAGTGCCACGGCACCCTGGCGGGGTGCCACGGGGCCAGACAGAAATACCACGCCCGCCCTTTCGCGCTCTATCATCCAGCGCAGGTGGGCGGCAAGGAGTTCTGGGATTTTCGCGGGATTCTCGGTGCGCCGAAGCATGACAAAGAGCTTGAGCTTTGCGGAGCGCGCGAGCATCGCGGTGGGGTTGTCATTCTCCGCCATGGGGCGCTCCTTGGGTCATCCCAAAAGCGGGCTCGGCGATCACCTTGTTTTCGATGAAGCCTATGCCCGCTATCTCTGCGCGAACCACATCGCCGACCTTCAGGAATACTGGCGGCGACATGGATACGCCTACGCCTGACGGTGTGCCGGTGGCGATAAGGTCGCCTGGCTCCAGGGTCATGGCGGTGGACAGGTGGACGATCTGGTCGTAGATGTCATAGACCATGCCGGACGTGCTCTCGTCCTGGCGCAGTTCGCCGTTGACAAACAGGCGCATGGCCAGGTCGTGGGGGTTGGCGATGTCATCGTCGGTAACCATCCAGGGACCGCAGGGGCCAGTGGTATCAAAGGACTTGCCTATGGTCATCGTGGGTGAACGCAACTGCCAGTCGCGCACCGTCACATCGTTGCAGACCATGTAGCCCGCAATCACCGTGCGCGCCTGTTCGCGCGTGACATGGCGGCACCGCTGGCCGATCACCACACCGAGCTCGACTTCGTAGTCCAACTGCGACGAAACCCGGGGCAGATGCACGGGGTCGTAGGGCCCATTGATGCACGAAACTTGCTTGTTGAACCAGATCTGCGTGTCGGGAACCTTCATGCCCAAGCGCAGGGCCTCTTCCACGTGCTTGCGGTAGTTCATGCCAATGGCCAGGTACTTGGAGGGATGGGGCACAGGCGCCAGCAGCCGCACTGCGGCCAGCGGGTAGCAAGCGTCCGGGGCAGCCACCACCGCACGGGCGCGTGCCATGGCGTCTGGCCCGGCCTGCAGCAACGCCATCATCGTCCCTGGGAGTGTGGAATCAATCTTGGGCAGGTCGATGATGTGTTTGTCTTCTATTCGGCCGATGGAGGTGCGGCCGTGGATGCTGAAGGTGGCAAGTTTCATGTGCGGTGGTTTTCCTGGTGGATGGATGTGGAGGCGGTGAGTCTGTGAGGGCTCAGACCGGCTCGGCGCGAACGGGATAGGGGTAGCGTCCCGGAAGCCGGCTCAGAAGATAAATGGCCAACGCCAGCAACGTAAAGAAGCCGATCAGCACCGGTTGATACGAACCGGCGTAGTCAAAGGCCAGGCCCATGGCCAGTGGGCCCAGGCCCGCACCGACGGCAAAGGCCATGAACAAGTATCCGTAGACCTGGCCGAATGCGCGCATGCCGAAGTAGCGACTTTGCAGGTAGGCAATGAGGTCTATCTCCGCGCCAAGACCGGCACCTACCAGCCCAGCGCCTGCACTCTGCGCACTACTGCCCACGCCCAAAGCGAGCAGTAGGATGCCGATGGCGGGCAGAGCCACAAAGAGCATTGCAACGTGTGGTGCGAAATACCGGTCCAGCAGCGCGCCGCAGAGTAGCCGACCGGCAATGACCGAGGCACCGATGCTGGAGAAGACCTGGGCCGCCACGGCAGCGGGAAGGCCCCGATCCGTGAACAGCGCGTGCAGATGCACGATCGTTCCATTGCAGGCCATTGGCACGAATACGAACACCGCCACCAGCATCCAGAACGACCGTGTTCGCAGGACCTCGCCGGCCGTCAGACCGGGGTCCGTGGCCTGCGCTGCTGTGGGGGTGAGGGTCCGCGCGGTGGGCTCACGCAGCAGCAGCGCCACTGCAGGAAAGGCCACTACGAAAATCAGGAGACCAAGGCCCATGAAGGCGCCGCGCCAACCGAAGGACTCCAGCAGTTCCTGTGCAAACCTAGGCAGTATGGCTGCACCCACTCCAACCCCCACCATACCGGAACCCAGTGCCAGGCCACGGCGCTTGTCGAATGCGCCGGAGATGGCCTTGGCATAGGCCAGTGGTCCTTGACCAGCGCCTGCCAGTCCCAGGCCCGCGGAAAGAACGATGAACGCGGCTGCACTGGCAGGCGTGCAGGACATCAAGCTGGTGGCCATAGAGAAGACGGCTATGGACACCAGGGTCACGGGCTTTACACCCCAACGGTCCACCAGGCGACCGACGAAAGGCGTGCCCACTGCAGACAGGATGGTGGCAACGGAAATGGCCATCGAGACCGTTGACCTGCCCCAGCCGAACTCGGCGGAGATGGGCTTGATCAGCATGGAGAAAGCGAACTGGAGAATCGTGAGACTTCCCACGGTGAGCCCCAGAGAGGCACCAAGGACAACCCACCACGGGCTCCTGAACGGCCACAGACTCTGGCGCTTCACTCAACATCCCCGAAGGTCAGGTGATCCCATGCGCGCTCTGCCACCTGCCCCGCCCAGCTGGCGCGGCCGAGGGCCTCCTCGGCGGAATAGACAGGTGCCTGTTCTGCCAGGCCCGAGGCGAGCACCGCGAGTTCAATCCGGGCCATGTCTTCTAGAAACCAAGCCAGGGTAAGTGCCTGTTCCATCGTTGCCCCGGCCGTGACGGCGCCGTTGCCGCGCAGTACGATGCCCGATGCCGCCCCCATGGTCTGAGCAACAGCGGCGGCAATTCCATCGTCACGCATCAGCCGGATGTCACCCCAGAAGGGAACTTCAGGCGCGAACAGAGCGCCCAGGCCATGCCGGATGCGTGGTGCGCGCCCCAGCGCCGAGACGGCAGCCACGTTGGGCGAAATGAAGCGACAGATGGCACCGATGTCGCTGCGCCTGGTGTATAGCTGCTGATGTACGCGGACCTCGCCTAGCACCCCGTCGGGCAGGGGCCCATGGATTGGCACCACAGAGCCTGCTTCACCTGGCTGGATCGTGCTCAGGGCTCCGGCACGGCACACCAGAAAGAAGTCGGCGTTCAGTCGCAGGCTGCAGTGCCCGAATGCCGTTGACAGCCCTGCACGCGCCATGGCCCGTGCGGCCTTGCGCACCTTGAGTTCTTGAAGGGGGTGTTCGCCATTCATTGTCGTACCGCTTTGCTACTTTGAGTTGTACCCGTCATGCTTTGGGCGGAGGATGCTATTGGTACTGCGCGAGCTTGGCTTGCAGTCGCAGCAAAAGTGCAGAGACCTCGGAGGCGGCCACGGCCGCGCCAAATACATAGAAGTCTGGTCGCACCAGGATGGCGTTAGCGCCACAGGCGTCAAAGTACCTGGCGTATTCGCCATCGATATCCAGCGCGTCCAACCCGCTGCCAGCGGACCCAACCGCAAGAACCTTGAGTGGCAGCGTGGCTGCAAACGCTGCAGCGTCGGGGCTGATCATCCCGGTGGTAGCTACCCGCGTAATCAGCTGCCAGCCGCTTCCCACCATGTCATCGGCCAGACACACTTTGCCTGCGATGCTGATTCGAGCCTGGGGGCCGAGATGTCCGACCACCGATGCTGCCGGAGCATCTGTAGGCAAGTCGACAATTCCTTCAGTCAAATAGGGTGCGGGCAGCTGCGGCGGCCGATGACCTGACAGGCAGGCCTCGTCACGCTTGCGTGCTTCCTCCGGGTCGACAATGCAGACGAATCGCCCCATGGCCGCAGAACGCCGGGTCAATTCCAAGACGTGAGGACGACGCTCCGCTTCGTAGGTGTCGAGCAGTTTCTCGGACTCAGTGCCCTTGATCACCCGCGCAAGCTTCCATGCAAGGTTGGCGGCGTCTCGGACACCTGAGCACAGCCCTTGCCCAAGAAAGGGAGGCATTAGATGCGCTGCATCGCCCAAAAGGAAAACGCGACCTAGACGCCAGCGCCATAGAACTTTTGAGTGATATACATACGTTGTGTGGCGGATCAGTTCGGCATCTTCGCGTGTGAAGTACGGACTGACAAGGTTCCAGGTGCGCTCAGCGGTCAATGGCTGGTCGATTTCCTCGGGCTTCACGTAGAACGACATCCGGCGATGCCGCTGCCCGGTCGGCACGATACTGGTGGGTCGATCCGGATCACAGTTTTGTCCGCAGAACTGGTGTCTTGCGCCTCGTCGCTTGATGCGAAAGTCGGTCACAAGCCAGTTTTGACTGAAGCCAAGATCCTCAAAGTCGAGTCCGAGGTGTCGGCGTACGAAGCTATTGCCTCCATCTGCGGCAACAACGTATCGGGCACGAACAGTTATCGCGCGTACGGGTGTCTCTGGTCCGTCTTCCGTGTAGGCGCGCAGGGTCACCTCCACGAACTCCGCATCCTGACGGATGTCGATGGCTTCCCACCCGTGGTGAACTTCAATGCTCTCGTGGCGCCGTGCGACCGCGTCGAGAGCGTTCTCGAGCTCGGGTTGGTAGGTGTTGTGGCTAACCCAGCCTGACACGCCGGGTCGACTCCAGTCCACCTCCCACAGAGTCTCTCCCTCCTTATTGAAGAATGTGTATTTCTCTGGATGGATCGCGTCGAAGGCAATCTGGTCAGCGCAGCCCAAAGTCTGAAAGCTGCGCATCGTCTCATGGTCAACCGTCGTGGCGCGTGGCAGTAGATAGGGGTCAGGGTAGCGCTCGAACACAGCCACCCGCAGGCCCTGACCACCGGCAAATCCAGTGAAGGACTGGCCACCAGGGCCATAGCCGATCTGAACGACGTCGTAGATCTCTTCGCAAAAGCTCATTTGATTGGCTTCGTGCAAAACGCAATGGTGGGCTCTTCTGTGATCGGCAGGCCCTTTGGCTGAGCCAAGTAGGGCTCCATTTCCACACAATGCGCTTTCTGTACCGAATCCATCTCGCCAGGACTCATATTCAGATAGTCGAAGCTTGCCTTGGCAAGCGCTATGAGCAAAGCCACTAAAAGCTGAGCGTATGAAAAACTGCTGTGGGTCAGCGAAAGCGCGGCGATGACCATTGCCGGCAGCGCCAACCAGACAAGCGCGGCAATCGATACGTCTACATATGTCTTTTCTGTGTGCATAAGGTTTCTACCGTGTTGACTTAGGTTTCTGTTGGGTTGACTTGTGCAGCTTTTTGCAGCGGTGTCGAAGTTCCCCTTACAGGCTTCCATTTGAATGGTAGGCACGGTGACATGTGCGGGCAAATCAGCCGCATCAATACAAGTCATCACCAAATGAAATCCACTTTGCGTGTCCGAGGGGATTGCCCAATGCTCTACTTCCCACTTGCTTCGCCATGGCGACTTTGCATGGGAGGCCACAGTTGCATTTTTTTGCCGAACGCAGCATGCAGGGCGGCGTGGTTGGCGACTACCCGAGAGGACCGGACTGAATATGACCCGCTATGCAAAGCTTGGCCACGTCGAACTGAACGTCACTGACCTGAATCGCTCACACCGCTTTTACGAAGAGGTGGTCGGATTGCAATATGTCGGAACCGGTGAGGCAGGCGAGCGGCAGTTTCGCTGTGACGCTGAACACCACAGCGTTTCTCTACATCGCGCAGCACATGCAGGGCTTAAGCGCGTGGGCCTGATGCTTGAGGATCACGCACAGTTCAAGGTACTGGAGAGTCGCTTGAAGGAGGCTAATGTGCCCTGGCAGGTCGTGCCACTCCATGAGTGCCGCGTCAGAAAGATCTTGCGTGCTATTCGCATCTTCGAACCGAACACAGCTGCCATCCTGGAGTTCTATGTGAGGTCCGAAGACACGCAGCGTCCTTTCGTTCCCAAGGAGGCGAACATCCAGCGCCTGGGCCATGTGGTTTTCAATGTGCTGGACACATCCCAGACTGTTAGCTTCTGGCGTGATGTGCTGAACTTCAGTGAATCCGACAGCATAGGTGAGGTAGTCACCTTCATGCGCTGCTTCCCGAACCCATACCACCACGGTGTAGCCGTCGGGAGATCGACCAGACGGAGTCTGCATCACGTCAATTTCATGGTCTCCGAGATTGACGACATCGGACGGGCCCTGTCACGTTTTCGTGAAGCCAATGTGCCTGTTGTGTTTGGTCCGGGGCGACACGTGGCCTCCGGCAGCGTCTTCCTCTATTTCCTGGATCCGGACGGACTCACACTGGAGTACAGCTTCGGCATGGAAGAGTTCGAGGAAGCCTATCCGCGTGAGGCACGCGCACTCAAGCCCGGACCCAAGATCATCGATAGCTGGGGATCTGCACTGGATCCCCGCGCATTCAACTTATCCGGTCCCAATGAAACGCTAATTGATTTCAAAAAGCGCACAGCCATTAAACCCACCCGAAAAAATCGGTAGCCACTTCACAAAAGGAATAGTCATGGTTGAGTTGTATCACTTCTGGAGTTCGGTGTGCTCTGTGCGTTGCCGCATGGCGTTGGAGGAGAAGGGTGTAGCGTGGACTAGTCGGTATGTCGACCTGTTCAATTTCGACCAAATGAAACCTGAGTACCTGGCGATCAATCCTGATGGAGTTGTGCCTACGCTGGTCCATCATGGTGAGCCTGTACGGGAGTCTTCGATCATTAATGAGTATGTAGACGCAGCCTTCGATGGTCCGAGGCTTGTGCCGGAAGATCCCCTAATGGCAGCACGTATGCGCGAATTCGTGCGCAAGTGCGAAGGGGGCCTTGACGCGATTGCCAAGCTAACCGCTGTTAAGTATCTTCTGCCCAAATTGCTTAACCGATGGGGGCGTGAAGAGTTATTGGTTCAAGCTTCCAAACGTCCAACGCGATACCTACAAGATCTTCACTCCAGGGCAGTACGCGGTGAGATCAGCGACGCGGAGCTGAATGATGCACGGGCCGAGATCGGCAAGTTGATCGACTACATGGAGGCAATGCTTGATCCTGGGCCCTGGGTCATTGGAGAAGATATTTCCTTGGCAGACATTGCCATTGCTCCGTATTTTTTCAGACTGAATGCGCTCGGAGCGGATCAGTTCTGGTCTAAAGAAAAGCGGCCTCGCGTCTATGCGTGGTACTCACGAATTGCTGCACGGCCGTCGTTTCAGGTTGCCGTGTCTTGGCCGGATGAATCTGGTGGCGGATATGCCGAAGTCGGGTTGCGTCCAGCCATGCAGCAACCATGAGGTGTCAGGAGTGAGTAAAGTGCCAGACAAGGTCAACATCTCATGCGCTGTTAGGCGTTCGATCTATACGAAGAGAGGCGATGATTCGACGTTGCCTTCAACAGAATGTTGAGCCTCCGGAACATATTGAGGCAGCCGAAGATGGCGCGCTAGATGGTCACTTACTAGAGACGCCTCCGAATGGCCGCTTGTGG
>CANFNO010000002.1 GCA_947447845.1 Burkholderiales bacterium
GAGTTCTTTAAGAAGAGCATGCAGAGTTTGGCCGAAGCGCGCATATCTCTTGGGCGCGCGCTACGGCATGCGCTCGCTCAAGCGCAATTCGAAATGCACTACCAGCCCATCATTGATTTGACAACGGGTCGTATCGTGAAGTGTGAAGCGCTAATACGGTGGAGGCACCCGGAGCATGGGTTGATCTGTCCGGCGGAGTTCATTTCTATCGCTGAGGACGTTGGGTTGATTGGCCCAATCGGTGATTGGGTTTTTCGTCAGGCAACCAGTGACATCGCAAAGATCAATGCAACCCTGGCATCGCAGGCGCCATCCTCGGAAGCTCTCAATGTATCAACTGCCCGTGTACCCATAAGTGTTGGAGTGAATGTCTCGCCCAAGCAATTTCACAACGGTCTAGACCATGACGGTTGGCTAGCGCACTTAGTGGACATTGGCCTGCCACCGGAATTGGCTATCGTTGAGATTACCGAAGGTTTGCTTCTGGATGACCGGCCGGAAGTAGCAACCCAATTGCTCGCATTCCGTGATGCCGGGATTCAGGTTGCCATAGACGATTTCGGTACGGGCTATTCAGCGCTTTCGTATCTGACAAAGTTCCATATCGATTACCTCAAAGTTGATCAGTCCTTCGTGCAGAGAATTGAAAGCAACTTGGAGGACCGCGCCATCGTTGAAGCCATTGTCTCAATGGCACACAAACTTGGCATGAAGGTAATTGCAAAAGGCATCGAGACAGATAGCCAGAGAAGACTGCTTGAAGCTGCCCTGTGCGATTTGGGCCAGGGCTACCACTTCGCAAAGCCGATGCGCATTGAAGAACTATGGTTACTGCTGTCCAACCGCTCGATGGCTTTTTGATTTGTCCCGATGTCGAGTCACCCACTCGTACTCTGCTCCAAGTTGTTCGAGGAGCAACTTCACCTTGAAGCAGTTGCCGGAGTGGATGTCCCCAAAGACACGCAGCATGATGCGGCCCTTTCATTGTTCACATTGCGTGTCAACTCTGGCCGGCCCTCCATCAGCAGTTTCAACGCAACTATTTCTTGATCTTCATTTCATTGGAGACGTGGCGCACACCTTCCGTGGCGGCGGCTAGTTTCATTGCACGATCCATCTGCTGCTGGTTGTTCACAAAGCCGCTGAGTTGCACTTCATCGATACGGGTCACTACATGGATTTCCAGGCTTTTGATGCTGGGGTCAGCAAGCAGCGCCGCCTTGACCCTGCCCGTGGTGATGCCGTCATCCACCTTGTTGCCCACGCTGGCATTGCCGTCCTTGATCGCCACATTGTTCTGAATGCTCTTCACACCTTCGACCGCTTGCACCGTGCTGGTGGCCAGCGACAGTTGCTCCTGGTTGTCGACGAAGCCGCTGAGCAGCACGTCGCCCTTGCGCGTCTCGATCTTGAAGTCGTAGCTATTGATTTTCGGATCGGCCATCAGCGCCGCCCGGATGCGGGCAGTGACCACGGCGTCATCAATTTCGTTGCCCACGGTGCTGCTTTGCGGCGCAACGGCGCTGGTTTCGGCTGACTTGCCGCAGGCCGCCAATGACACAGCCAGAATGCCGGCGAGTGCGCCGGCCATGGCCAGATTGGCGATGCGATGGGGGTTTTGGATGAGTGTCATGGGTGCATTTCAAAAAGGGGTTGGGGAACTAAAAAAAACGGGCCACTGCGCGCGTTTGGAGTTGCGCACAGTGGCCCGACCGGAATCGCGAGTGGTTTACGGACGCACGACGATTTCGTTCTTCACCTGCGTCACGCCCTTGACGCCGCGTGCAATGGTTTCTGCAGTGGCGCGTTCGGTGGAGTTCTTGGCGAAGCCTGAGAGCATGACGGTGCCCTTCATGGTTTCCACGCTGATGGAGGCGGCATCCACTTGTTTGTTTTCCACGAAGCGCGACTTCACCATGGTGGTGATGCCAGAGTCGTCCACATAGGCGCCGACGCTTTCCTGGCCACGCTGAACGGCGCAACCGGAGGTAGCAATAAGGACCAGGGCGGTCACGGTGATGGCAAGAGTGTTGCGAAGTTTCATACGAGTTCTCCAGTAAATTGAAATTGAAATAACGAAAAGGATGGTGATGGGCCCCACCATCCGTGGGCGGTACACATGGGCTGCCTAGCGGGTGCCAGTCACATCCAGATCGACACGGCGGTCGGGCTGCAGGCAGGCGATCAGGACGTTGGTGACCTTGGTGCCCACACAGTCGCCCGGAAGCGTGACGGGGTTGGAGCCGTTCTGGCCACGGGCCAGCACTTTGTCGGCGGGAATGCCGGCCACATCCGTCAGATAGGCGCCAACCACTTGGGCGCGGCGCTCGGACAGATGCACGTTGTAGACGTGGTCGCCAAGTCGGTCGGTATGGCCGGTGACGGTCACGAATTCATAGTCCAGCCCTTTGAGCTTGGCGGCAAAGTTATCGAGTTGCTGTTTACCGTCTGGCGAGACGGTGCTCTTGTCAAAGGCGAACAGCGAGTCGGCCGACAGCGAAACTTTGGTTGGCACGATCACCACCGGCTTGGGTGCAGGCGGTGGAGGAGGGGGCGGCGGCGGAGGTGGTGGGGGAGGAGGAGGAGGAGGCTCCACTACGACAACGACGACCGGCAGCACTTCCACTATGGGCATCGGTTCGGGGGCAGGCACAGGCACGGGCGGTTTGGCAAGGCCCCAGGAGTACACCAGCCCGATGGACAAGTGATCCACATCGCCGCGGCCACCCACGGCGTCATTCACCCGGTAGCGCTCCAACTCGGCACGCACCGAGAGCGCCTCGGTCAGCGCGTATTGCACGCCGATGCCGATCTTGGGGTTGAGTTCGGACTTGGTCGGATTAGGGTCCAGCACGGTGACCGCACCGGTGCTGCTGAAGTTGTCGCGTGCCTCGGCGTAGTTGACGCCGACCTTGGCGAACACGCGGAGCTTGCTAGTCAGCGGCACGCCGAGCACCGCGTCCAGGCCAAAGCCGCGCAGACTGATGTCGCCGTTGAGCGTGCCGGTTGGTGCGGTGGCTGCAAAGCCGTATTTGCCCAGATCAAAGTAGCTGCCTTCAAGCGCAAAGTTGCGATTGAACTGGTAGCCGCCAAAGACCTTGTAGCCATTGCTGCGGTTGTCGTCGCTGATGGTGGCGTTGCCCACTCCGACGCTGCCCAGGTTTTGCAGAATGCGGGCGTCGTCAATGCGGGCCTGCGTCGGCCCCGCGCTGGCACCCATGTACCAGGACGTGTTCTCGTCAGCCCTGGCCCAGGGGCTGGCCAGCAGGGCCAGTGTCAGCAGGCTGAAGTGGAGGCAATGGGCTTTGCTTGTGCGTGTTTTCATAGTGATCTCCTGATTTGCAAAGGTGGGTTTAGCCTCAGGGCACGTTGATGACGGTGTTGGTCATCGTGACCCCCGCCGTCAGCGCGATGGCACGACCGTTAAGCGTGGTCAGCACGGCTGTGGGCGGGGTTCCGCCCGTGGTGGAGAGCGTGATGGCGGCGTCAGACAACATGGTTCCCACCATGGTGGCGCCGGTGCCAATCGTGGCACCGCCGGGCACGTACCAGAACACGTTTTTGGCTTGCGCACCATTGATCAGCAACACCTGGATGGGCGTTGCCGGAGTGGCAGGGCCAGTCACGCCAACGGTCAAAGTACCCGTGCCAGCACTGGTTTGCAATATCCAAACAGCGTTGGCATCACCGGCAGCATCCAGCGTCAGGTTGCCTGCTGTGGGCACCGTGATGCCAATGCCGTAGGTACCGGTGGTGGAAAGGTAGACGCCAGGGGGCAGCGTGCGTCCGGCCAATTGGCCAGGGCCTTGACCTGCACCGCCACAACTTGGGCATTGCGCCAGGCTGGACACATCCAGACCGCCGGGCAGGCTGGCAGGCGAGATGCTGTTGAAGGCAACCAGGGCGTCGGCACGGGCTTGTGTGACCGCTGCACCGGCGACTGATCCGGGTGGTGCAGTCAGCGTGTAAATGCGGCCAGTCACGCTGCCGTCGTTGCTGGTGGTGACGGTGTAGACATTGCCGCCTGCATCGCGCAGCCCCGTGATTTTGGTCGACGCAGCGTTCACTCCGATGTCACCATGCACGACCGTGTTCAGGCCGTCGTTGGTCAGTGTGGCATTGCCGCCAAAGCCACCAAATGGTGCTACCGCTCCCAGCGCAGGCGCTGTCGCGCAGGTCGAGGCGTTGGTGGTGAACTGGATGCTCTTGTCTGCTACCAACGCATTGCCTGCCAGGTCTTTCACGCCACTGGCGCCGCCCTTGATGGTGGCGGTATAGCTGGTGGTGGCAGTCAGATTGGCCGTGGGGTTAAAACTGGCAATTTTGGTCGGTACGTCATAGCTCACCAGCCCAGCAACTGCAGCGCCGCCTCCGGATACGGCTAGGGTAAAGCTTGCGTTGTTAATGGTGGTGGGATCCATCGCTTCGCTAAACGTGGCGTTGACGGTTTTGTTGATGCAAACACCGATGGCCAGGTCCAGCGGGTTGGTGTCGCTGACGGTGGGTGGCGTCACATCGGGCGTTGCTCCCGTGGTCCAACTCCAGACATAGTCAGCGAGCAGCACATTACCTGCCACATCCGCTGCACCGCCGCTGCCGCCCTTGATCGTGACGGTGTATTGCGTGTTGCCAATGAGCGCGGCTGATGGGGTAAAGAGGGCACTTAAACCGGAATAGGCCAGGGTGCCGTTAACCACAGTGCCGGCCACGGTTTGTTTCAAGATAAAGCTGGTGCTGGTTAGCGTGCTGCTGGTCATGGCCTCGCTAAAGGTCGCGCCCACCTTGGTGTTGGTCGGCACACCGGTGGCGCCGTTGGCGTTGATGGTGGAGGTCACCGTCGGTGCGGTGGTGTCGGGCGTGGCTGCCGTGGTCCAGCTCCAGACGTAGTTGGCGGCCATGGGGTTGCCAGCCGCATCCTTGACTGCGGTGCTCACGGTCACGGTGTACTGCGTGCTGGCGGTCAGTGTCGGACTGGGGATGAATAAGACGTCCTGGCCGGCGTAAGTCAAGGTGCCCGTCACAGGGGTACCGGCGATGGTTTGCTTCACGCTGAAACTGCTGGCTGTGATCGTGCCGGCATCCATGGGCTCGCTGAAGGTCGCGCCAACCTTGGTGTTTGTCGGCACGCCGGTGGCACCGTTGGCGTTGATGGTGGAGGTCACCGTGGGTGCCGTGGTGTCGGCTGTTGCAGACGTCGCAAAGTTCCAGCTATAGGCAGCAGCCAGAGCCAAGCCGTTGGCGCCAGTGGCACCGGTCGTAATGATGGCCGCGCAGGTGCTGCTTGCGGGCAGGTCGGCGAGCAGGGGAAGGGTGGCTATGTTGGTGGCTGCGTCATAGGTCACCGGACCGCCAGTGATGCCAGTCGGGCAGGCCAGGGTGAAGCTGGTCCCATTCAGCGTGGTCGCGTTCATGGACTGGCTGAAACTGGCCGTCAGTAACTTGGTGTTTATCGCCACCGCACTTGCGCCGTTCAACGGTGAAACAGTGGTGACCGTGGGAGCCACCGGCACGACAGGCACAACCGGCGTGGCACCTAAGCCCGGCCCGCCCAGAACCGGGTCTCGCCCGCCATCACCGCCGCCGCAGGCGGCCAAAACGGTACTCAGCAGCAACGCTGCGAGGGGCGGCAAAAAGCCCCGAAAGCCTGGAAACTTGTTCATATGCTGTGCCTCTGTATTCCATCCATGTATTTGCACGGTGTTGACCGCGTTGGCATCAATCGCTGTGCCGTATTGCGCCGCACCCCACGTGTGTGAGGAGCTTGCGTGTTGGAGTATTTCGATTCGGCGGGTGCATTTCTGTGCGCTGAGCAACATAGGCTGTGTGCGCCAACACACCGACTGCCGCCAAGCGCGCTTCTATAACCGCCGCACCATGTGTTTTTCTGCCTTTGCCAGTTTCAGTGCCGGTGTTGCCTTGCTTGTCATTGGCGGTGACAGCGCGCGGCGCACGCGCCATGCGGCCGAGTTGCCATATGCCTTGATCCCTCTGCTATTTGGTGTGCAACAGTTGCTGGAAGGCGGCTTGTGGCTGACGCTGGCAGAGCCGCAGCAGTGCCTGAGCGCGCTCCTGACGCAGGGCTATTCGGCCTTCTCGCAGGTGATCTGGCCGATCTACATTCCGCTGGCGGTGTATCTGTTGGAGCCTTCAGGTTTGCGCCGCTACGCCATGGCTGTGATTGCGGTGGGTGGTGCCGCAGTGAGCCTGTATTTGCTGTGGTACATGGTGCATGTGCCGGTGGTGGCGCAGGTTAGCGGCCAGCACATTGCCTACATATTTCCGCACTTTCACCAGCCGCTGGCCACGGTGCTGTACCTGTTTGCAGCCTGTGTCAGTCCGCTCATTTCGAGCTGGCCGCGTGTGCGCTTGTTCGGTGTGTTGGCGAGTTTGTCGCTCCTGGCCACGGCCTACTTTTATGCGCAGTGGTTTATCTCGACATGGTGCTTTTTTGCCGCGCTGTTAAGTACGGTGGTGTGGCTGCAGTTTGCCGACGCTAAGCGCCGGTAAACACCGGTTTGCGCTTCTCTTTGAAGGCGCGCAGACCTTCGTGGTAATCCCGGCTGTCGTACACCACGCGCCGCAATCCCTGCACTTTCTCGAAACCGCGTGGGCTCATCGGCTTGGCACCGGCCAGCACGCGCAGTTGTTCTTTCATCACCGCGATGCTGAGTGGCGCGTTGGCGGCGATGGCGCGGGCCATTTCCAGGGTAAAGGTCTCTAACGACTCAGGCGGCACCACATGGTTGATCATGCCGATGTGCTCGGCCCGGGTGGCTGAAATCGGGGCGGCGGTAAACGCCAGTTCCTTGACGATGCGCAGGCTGGCGGCGCTCATGAAAGTCATCATGCCGCTGACGTTGTAGGGCACGCCGAGTTTGGCTGCCGTCATGGCGAAGGTTGCGTCCGGTGTGGCGATGATGAGGTCGCAGGCCAGCACCACTTCCACGGCGCCACCCCATACGCCACCCGCCACCATGGCAATCACCGGGGCCTGCAGGTTTTCGATGCTGCGCACCAGTTCGCGCAGTGGATCGGTCCAACCCAAGGGGTCGCGCCCGCCGACTGGCAACTCGTCCATGTCATGCCCGGACGACCAGACCGGGCTGCCAGGCGCAGCCCGCAGGATCACGGCCCGGGTGTGGGCTACTTCCAGGGCCTTCAGGTGGGCTATCAGTTCGGCCACCAGAGGGGCACTCAGTGCATTGCGCTTTTGCGGGTGGTTCAGCGTGATGGTGGCAATCGGGCCATCACTGGTCAGATGGGTCAGACCCGGGGGCAGGGGTGTGGCTTGCATCGGGCAATGCTCAGGGTGGGGGCTCGCGTGGCGGTACGTGTGGAGGCGCGTGCGGCGACTCGGCCTGCAGCCAGTTCGACAGCACCTCGGCCCAGGACACAGGCCGCAGTTGTGAGACCAGCTTGGCCAGCAACTGTGGCACCAGCCCGGCGGCCAGCGTGGGGATGGAAATCCAGCGCCACGGCTTCAGCAGCACCACCGCGCCGCCGACGGCTGCAGCGCCCAGCACCAGCCCGAGCGGATTGCGCTGCGCCATCGGGCGCAACAGTTCACGCGTGGCCACGGACGCTATGGAGGCAGCGTTTTGCAGCGGGTGTTGGGCCCACCAGGCGGCCACGGTGTGCAGCAACACGCGCAGACCGGGGTCGCTGGTCAGGCCGTCGGCCCAGCTTGGCGGTGCACCCGGGTTGCGCGGCGGGTCCGGTTGGCTCTGCGCGGCGTGGGCCTGGTGCAGTACCAAACTCAAACGCAGGCGTGATTGGTTGAGGCGCGCCTGCGCGCTTGCATGCGGGGTACTCATGGCGAAGTGACTTCCTTGAGCAGTTGCAGGTCAATGCGCGCCTGTTCGCGCAGTTCAGAAAAAGCCGGTGCGCCCGGGTGTGCGCGCGCTGTCAGCACGCAGGCCAGTGCGCCAGCCAAGGGCAGGCCGGGGGCCAGCAGCAGCGCCCATAGCGCCGCAGCGCGGGACTCTGGCAACACCACGGCCAGCATCAGCGCCACACCGGCCAACACCACCGCAGCGGTGGCGCAGCACAGCGCGGCAGCGCCCCACAGCACCCGGCGGCGTCCGGCCGTGACCAAGTTGCTGACCTCGGAGGAAGCCAGTTCGGCATAGGCCTGGGCGTGCTCGGAGAGCAGTTCCGGGCGCGTCATCAGCAGGTGCAGCAAGGGATGCATGGACATGTGCGCCGCGTGGATTGGACGACGCTTAGCGGTTGTGCGGGCGGGTCAGCAGGGTGACCAGTGCCATCAGCGCTGCACCCGTGGCGGCGGCAATCAGCACCGATTTCACCGGGTCGTGGCGAATGGCATTGGCCGTGCCCTGGCTGGCGTGCTGGGCGCTCTCGCGCAGTTGGTGGCTGGCTTCGCGGGCACGCGCCACGCCCTGGTCCAGCGCATGCGCCGCGCTGTCCAGCACGCTGCTGGCTGCACGTTGGGTGTTTTCCAGGGCGACTTCGGCACCTTGAACGGCTTTGTCTGTCAGGGATTGGTTGAACATGATTTTTTCCTTAAGTGGTTGGAATGGGGTGGGGTAGGCAGGACTGTGATCCCGAACTTGTTGAAGCGTAGGCGCTGGCTGATGCGTCGTCCGTGCGCTGACGAACGAAGGGCCGGGCCTCTTGGGCGTGCGTAGCCCAGCGCACAGACCGGTTACGACCGATTGCTTAGTCTTGCCTGGTCTTTAACGCACCGGAGCAAACCATGCTGGGAACCATCTTGTTAGTCGTCCTGATCCTCATGCTGATTGGTGCCATTCCGGCCTGGCCGCACAGCCGTGCCTGGGGCTATGGACCCAGCGGGGGCCTGGGTCTGGTGGTCATCATTTTGCTCATCCTGCTGCTCAGCGGGCGCATCTGAAGTTTCTTAACGACCTGGGAATTTATATGCAAAAAAATCAATGGACCCACCTGATTCTTGTGTGCGCGCTGGCCCTCTCGCAAGGCAGCGCGCTGGCTCAACCCGGGCGCGACAAGGGGCCCGAGTGCCGCCCTGGTGATCGTGGCTGCGAGCGTGGCTACAGCAATCGTGGAAACAACGAACGTGGCAACAACCAACGCGACGCGCGCCGCCCGCAGCCCTACCAGGATAGCCGCCGCGCCGATCTGGAACGCCGGGACTACGGTGTTCAACGGGGTGATCGCGCTGACCGTGGCGCAGGCCCGGATCACGACTTCTACCGGGGTGCGCGGTTGCCCGCCGAGTACCGCAACCACCAATACGTGGTGAATGACTGGCGCGGCCACGGCCTGCGCACGCCACCACGCGGTTACCAGTGGGTGCAGACCGGTGGCGACTACGTGTTGGTCGCCATTGCCACCGGCATTATTTTGGAACTGCTTCTTAGCCGCTAGGGCGTTCGCCCGGCACCCCGTTTTCACTATTTTCAAGAGGCCCACACCATGTCCCCATCAAAACTCCAATCCCAATCCCCATCCCGCTTTCATGTGCCAGCAAGCCGTTTGCTTCAAACCGCTGCGTGCCTGTTGCTGCCACTTGCCGCACTGGCACAGAGTGCTGACAAGTCGGGCTATCTGCTGGACAGCCGGGGCGGCTTTGTGCACAGCGCCACACCGGGTGAGTGCTGGCGAACCGGGGAGTGGACCCCGGCGCTGGCCCAGCCCGAATGCGATCCGGTCCTCAAAAAGGTGGCCGTAGCCGCAGCACCCGTCGTTGCACCTGCCCCGGCACCCGTGGCACAGGCTCCGGTTGCCGTCGCGGCACCCAAGGTGGTGCCCGTGGTGGTGGCGCCGCTGCCGACCGCACAGACCATGCGCTACGCGTCTGAGACCCTGTTTGGCTTTGACAAGTTCAGCATCAGCCCCTCGGGCAAAAAGGTGTTGGACGACGCCAGCGTCAACATCCAGAGCCTCAAGGGCGAGAAGGTCGAAGTCGTGGGCCATGCCGACCGCATCGGCAGTGCCGCCTACAACCAGAAGCTGTCGCTGCAACGCGCCGACGCCGTGCGTGACTACCTGGCCACCAAGGGCGTGCTGACCGAACGCATGGCCACCCGGGGCGCCGGAGAGACCGAACCGGTGACCAAGCCCGGTGAATGCACAACAGGCTCGCGTGCCAAGGTCCTTGCCTGCCTGCAGCCGGACCGCCGCGTAGACATTGATGTGCAAGGCTCCAAGATTGCGACACCGTAATGGCCTACCCCGTCATTCCCGCTTGCCAATGGAGCACCACGTCCTACGGCCAATCGGAGGAAACCGCTCTGGGTGACCTGTGTGCCCTGCACGCGCATCTGGAGTTGTGCCAGCGTTCCCGTCGCAGTGCATTTTTTCTGCGCGGTGCGGCGAGCGAGGTCGGCGCCTTCATGCTGTCGCGTGTCATCAGCACCGTTTTTATAGCCATCCTGTTACTGGTCGGCCTGCTGCAGGTTCTGTAAGCGGTGGCGCGCTCCGAACTCCGGCGTCTGGTGGCACAGGCGCCGGCTGCCCTTTGCCGCCAACTTGAAGCTGCCGAAGGTGAGTTGGAGGCGCCGATCCGATCCGAGTTGTTCGGGCTGCAGCGCTTCGCCCAGCACGGCATCAGCCTGGCGCTGACGCACCGGGTGACTGCGCGGGGCCGTGCCCGCACCTCGTTCTTCCCACGCCTGCAGGGCAATATCGTGCGCCTGCGCAGCGCCTTTGAATACATCAGCGTGCAGGCCAACGCGGGCTATGACATCAGCCCGGCGGCTGAGTGGCTGGTGGAGAACTTTCACCTGCTCGAAGCCCAGTTCAAAGAGGTGAGCGAGGGCCTGCCGCCCAGCTACTTTCGCAGCTTGCCGGTGCTTACCGGTGCGCCGCTGGCGGGACTGCCGCGCGTGTACGCCATTGCCTGGGCCTTTGTGGCCCATACCGACGGCGCTTTTGATGACGCGCTGCTGGTGCACTTTTTGCAGTCGTACCAGACGCAGTGCGAACTCAAGCTCAGCGAGTTGTGGGCATTGCCCTCCACCCTGCGCGTGGTGCTGATGGAAAACCTGCGCCGCCTGGCCGAGCGCGTGGCCGCCAACAAGGCAGCGCGCGAACTGGCCAACCTGTGTTGCGATGACCTGGCCGACTACGACCTGGACGCGCTGAACGACCTGCACCAGTTGCTGCGCTTGCGCGGCGTGGGTACCACCTTCATGGCGCAGCTGATGCAGCGCCTGTTGGAGAGCCACGCGGACATCCGCACCCCGTATCTCGATTGGGCGCATGCGCAGTTGCCGGACTTTGCCGCCGTGCAGGCCCAGCAGCGCGCCGATCAGGTGGCCGACAACCTGAGCGTGAGCAATGCCGTCACTGCCCTGCGTGCCATTGGCGACGCCGACTGGGGCGACATCGTGCTGCACTCCAGCCCGCTCATGGCCCTGATGCTGACCTGCCCGGTGTTTGCCGCAGAACATGCGCTGACGCGTGACGGCAGCCTGCACGCGATCGAGCGACTGGCCCGGCGCAGCAATCTGCCGGAGACTGACGTCGCCCGCACCCTGCTGCGCCTGATGTCCCAGTGTGGCGACAGCGATGTGCAGCAGTCCGTGCCGGGTTACTGGTTGCTGGGTGTGGGTCGCACCGCGCTGAGTCAGGCGCTGGGCTGCCCGCAGACGCGCTCGCTGGCCGTGCGCGACTATCTGGCACGCAAGGTGGCGGCTCTGTATCCGTTGGCCATTCTGCTGCTGACTTCCGCGATCGTGGCCTGGCTGCTTTGGAATGCCGCACCCCTGCAAACCGGGGTGGTGGTGTTGCTGGCGCTGTTGTTGCCGTTTCCGGTGTCCGAGGCCGTGCTGGCCTTGATCAACCGGCTGGTCAGCGAATCCTCGCGCCCACGCCATTTGCAGCGCCTGGCCTTTGCCGAGGGCATTCCAGAGGCGCACCGGGTGCTGGTGGTGATTCCCTGCATGCTGGGCAGCGAAGCGGGTATCCGCAAACTCTGCCACCGCTTGCGTCTGCACTACCTGGCCAACCTGGAAGAGCAGGCGCAGTTTGCCTTGCTGAGCGACTGGCTGGATGCGCCCGAGCCGCAAGCCCGCCAGGACGCAGAGCTACTGGCCTGCGCGCAGGCGCAGATCGAAGCCCTGAACCACCTGCACCCCTGGCTGGGTGCCGATGCCGCACAGCGACCCCCCCGCTTTGTGCTGCTGCACCGGGCGCGCAAATACAGCGCCTCCGAGCAGGCCTGGATTGGCTGGGAGCGAAAGCGCGGCAAGCTCGAACTGCTGGTGGCCGCTCTGGCCACAGGCGACCGCACAGCCTTTCTGGATTTGGGCACCACCTCGGAGCTGGACTCCAAGTCCCGCTATGTCGTCACGCTCGATAGCGACACCCAATTGCCCCCGGGGCGCCTGCGCGATCTGGTGGGTGTGGCGGCGCATCCGTTCAACCAGCCGCAGCTTGATGCACGCGGTCTGCGCGTGGTCAGCGGCTATGGCATCTTGCAGCCGCGCATCGTCTGCCCGCTGCCGGGCGCGCACGCCTTGACGCGCTTTCACTGGCTGTTTGCGGGTCAGTTCGGCATCGACCCGTATGGTGCGGTCAGCTCCGAGATTTACCAGGATTTGTTTGGCCAGGGCAGCTTCACCGGCAAGGGTCTGCTGCATGTGGCGGCGGTGCATGCCGTGCTTTCCAAGCGTCTGCCGGATGACCAGGTGCTCAGCCACGATCTGCTGGAAGGCGCGCTGGCGCGTTGCGGCTCGGTCACCGACATCACGCTGATGGAAGACGCGCCGTTTCACGCCGATGTGGCGGCCTCGCGCAGCCACCGCTGGACGCGCGGCGACTGGCAACTGCTGCCGTTTTTGCTGCACGCCCGGCGCTACGGCATCAACGCCCTGAACGTCTGGAAGATGCTGGACAACCTGCGTCGCTCGCTGGTGGCACCGGCTTCGCTGGTGTTGCTGGTGGCCACCTTGCTGGTGCCTACGCTTGCGCCCTGGCTGATGCTGCTGCTGGTGGTGGCGGCGTACACCAGTGGTGCCCTGATTGGCGCGTTTGCCGGCTTTGTGCCGGGCCACGGCCACATTGCGCGCTGGCATTTCTTTAAGGGCGCGCTGGCCGATCTGGCGCGTGCCCTGGGTGCCGGCCTGTGGCATCTGGCACTGCTGTTGCAAGCCAGCATTCTTGCGGTGGATGCGATTGCGCGTGCGCTCTACCGCATGCTGATCAGCCGACGCCACTTGCTGCAATGGACCACGGCAGCCGCCGCCGAGGCCTCGGCCCGCTTTGGCCTGCAGGCGCTGGTGCTGCAGCACTGGGGCGCACCGCTGGGCGCGCTGTTGCTGGCGGTGCCGCTGCTGGTCTTTGGCCACGCGCCACTGCATACCGTGTTGCTTTGCCTGCTGTGGGGCGGCGCGCCGCTGTGGATCTGGTTTGTCAGCCACGTCATCGCGCCACCCGGCAACGCCGCTCTCACCGTGCCGATGCGGGACGATCTGCAACTGCTGGCGCGCCAGACCTGGCGTTACTTCGAGCGCACCGTCACGGCCGACAACCACTTTCTGCCGCCCGACAACCTGCAGGTGGTGCCCCAGGATCTGCTGGCCCAGCGCACCTCGCCCACCAACATCGGGCTGTACCTGCTGAGCGTGGCCTGTGCCCGCGAGTTTGGCTGGATCTCCACCGTGGATCTGCTGCAGCGGCTGGAGGCCACCTACCAAACTTTGCAAGGACTGCAGCGCGATCACGGCCATTTTCTAAACTGGTACGACACCCGCAGCTGCGAACCGCTGCGCCCCATGTATGTGTCCACCGTGGACAGCGGCAACCTGTGTTCCCACCTGCTGTGCGTGGCCCAGGCCTGTCGCCTGCTGGCCCTGGCACCGGACGACACGCTGCCACTGCAGGGCGCGCTGGCGCAATCCACAAAGCGCCTGGCGCCCATGCTGCGCGAACGCAACCGGCTCGACGTGGCAGCACGCGCCGAATTGCGCGGCTTGCTGGGCGATCACCGCGCGCTGCGGCACACCTTGCGCCTGCGGTTGGCACATCTCGATGCGGCCGGTCGGCAAGCGGTGGTGGCGCGTTTGCTGGCGATAGCCGAACAGCTTGAGACGCTGGCCTGGCAGCCGGACTTTGCCTTTTTGTACCACCGCAAGCGCCATCTGCTGCACATCGGCTACCGGCCCGAAGAGCAGCAACTGGATGCGGGCTTTTACGATCTGCTGGCCTCCGAGGCACGGCTGACCAGCCTGGTGGCGATTGCCAAGGGCGATGTGCCGGTGGCGCATTGGGCCGCGCTGGGGCGCATGTTTTGCGTGCTGCAGCAGCAAGCCGGGCTGCGCTCGTGGTCGGGCTCGATGTTTGAATACCTGATGCCTGGCCTGGTGATCGAAGAGCCGGCGGGCAGCGTGCTGGCCGACGCCTGCGCCATGGCCGTGAGCGAGCAGATTGCCTTTGCCGACAAGCTGCAGGTGCCCTGGGGTATTTCTGAAGCCGCCTATGCCGCGCAGGATCAGTCGCTGGCCTATCAATACGCGCCGCAGGGTGTGCCGCGCCTGGCGCTGCGCCGCACCCCGACGGATGAGCTGGTGGTGGCACCCTACGCCTGCATCCTGGCGCTGCAACTGCAGCCGCAAAAGGCCTGGGCCAATTTGCGCGCCCTGCAGGCTTTGGGCGCACGCCAGCGCTATGGCTTTATCGAAGCGCTGGACTATTCGCCTGCACGCCAGGCCACACCCGGCGCCTTCACCCCGGTGGCCACTTTCATGGCGCACCACCAGGGCATGAGCCTGGCGGCGCTGGCCAATGTGCTGTGCCACGGCGTGGTCCAGCGCTGGGCCATGGCCAACCCACATTTGCAAGCCATCAGCTCGCTGCTGCATGAGCGCACGCCGCGTGAGATCTCGCGCCTCTACACGCTGCCCAGCAGCATGCCACTGCAAATGCTGCGCAAGCGCGGGCCCGGCCTGCTGCGCACCGTGACACCGGGTGCGGCCGCGCTGGAGCCCACGCACGTGCTGTCCAATGGCCGCTACAGCGTGGCCCTGCGCGCCAACGGAGCAGGGTGGAGCCGTTGGGGCAAGCACGGCCTGTCGCGCTGGCGTGACGACCTGTTGCGTGACGCCTATGGCCAATTCTTTTACCTCAGGGGGCACAGCCCGCAGCGTGACGCTGCGCCTGCGCTGGTGTCCATAACCCGGCATCCGTCTCCCGACCCAGAGGCGCGATACCAGAGCACCTTCCACGCCGACCGCGTCTGCTTCCACACCGAGTGGGAGGGTTTAGCCACGCACATGACGGTCTGGGTCAGCCCGGAGGACGACATCGAGTTTCGCCAGATCGAGTTGCGCAACCAGAGCGACGAGAGCCTGGAGCTGGAGCTGCTGTCGAGCTTTGAGCCCACCCTGGCCGAGGCCGCCGCTGATGCCGCGCATCCGGCGTTTTCCGGCATGTTTGTGCGCGCCCAGTGGCATGCCGCCTGTCAGGCACTGCTGCTGGAGCGACTGCCCCGGCTGGAGGCCGACGAGCCGGTGCACGCTGCACATTTTCTGGCGCAGTCTGACCACGAAGTGCTGGGCCTGCGCGTGTGTGCCGCCCGCGCCCAGTGGCTGGGGCGGGGCCGCGACGCCGCCAACCCGCAGGCCGAGCTGATCGAGCTGATCGAACCCGAAGGCGGCACGGCGCTGGTCGATTTGCCGACGGGCCTGGACCCGGCTTGCGTGCTGGCGGTGCGCATTCGCGTTGCGCCGCACGCCAGTGCCAAGCTGACCTTTGCTACCTGCGCGGCAGCGCGCAGTGACACCCTGATGGCGGTGCTGGACAAGTACCGGCAGGGCGTGAATATCCAGCGCGCCTCGCTGATGTCGGCCACGCTGGCGGGCATTCGCCTGCGCGCCCTGAAAATCGGAGCCGACCCGTTTGCCGTGCTGCAGACCCTATGCACCGCGCTGCTGTGGAGCGTGCCACGGCCGCAAAGCCCGGACAGCGCCTTGCTGCGTTCGTCCTCGCCGGTGTGTGACCGCCGTCTGTTGTGGCGCCAGGGGATTTCGGGAGACCTGCCGATTTTGCTGGTCTCGGTGGGTGTGGTGCAGGGCATCAACCTGCTGCGCGCGTTGGCACAAGCGATGCGTTTGTGGGCCTGGGGCGGCGTGGCCTGTGACCTGGTGGTGCTGAACTTTGAGCCCAACTCCTACAACATGGCCTTGCAGCGCGAAATCAACGCCATCCGCGAGCGCCTGCTGGCCGACTCCGCCAATATGGCCGCCCCCTCGACGTTGCACCTGCTGCGCGGCGAGGAATTGTCGGCTGACGAGGTCAGCACCCTGCGTGCTCTGGCGCGCCTGCACATCCATGCCGACGGGCGCCCGCTGCTGCACCATCTGCAGGAGTGGATCACCCTGCATGAAGAGCAGCAGCAGGTGCGCTTGTCGCATTCGCACTGGCCCGTGCCCAGGGCGCTTTTGCCGTCCACGCGCTTGGACTGTGGCGGCAACTTTGATGCCCGGACCGGTGCTTACCAATTTGCCGTGGCGCCGGGTGAGGCGCCCGCAAAACCGTGGAGCAACGTGCTGGCCAACCCGGATTTCGGCACGGTGTTGACCGAAAGCGGCGGGGGCTTCAGCTGGGCGCTGAACAGTCGTTTACACCAGCTCACTGCCTGGTCGAATGACCCGGTGAGCGACCCGAGCGGAGAGACTTTTTTGCTGCAGGACACGCGTGACAACCAGGCCTGGAGCCTCACGCCCAATGCCTGGCGCGACGCGGACGCCAGCTACCAGATCAGCCACGGCCAGGGCAGCAGCAGCATCACCCACCAGCGTGGCGGGCTGACCGTGTGCGTCACCTGGAGTGTGGACTGCGCACAGTCCTTCAAGAGCGTGCACATCGCCATTCGCAACCCGTCAGGGCGCAACCGGCGGCTGCGCCTGATCGGCTTGGTGGAGTGGATCATGGGCGCCCAGCGCGCTGACCGCGCCACCTGCACCACCCGCCTTTACGCGCCACCCATGGACGCCAGTCAGAGCATCGCGCAGAGCCTCAGCCTGCTGTGCACCCAGCGCGCCAGCGAAGCCGGTTTTGGTGACAGCACGGCCAGCTTTTCTCTGACGCGCCTGGAGCCGGGCCTGACGGAAGACCTGCAATGGACTTGCGACCGGCGCGAGTTTTTTGACCCGCAAGGCCAGTTGGTGTTGCCCCAGTTTCTGGCACGGCGCAGTGGCGAAGGCCTGGACCCCTGTGCGGCAATAGCCTGCGCCTTTGTGCTGGGCGCAGCCGCGCAGGTGGAGTTTGTCTTTACGCTGGGCCATGGCAAAGACCTGCGTGCGGCCTGTGCACTGCTGGTGCTGCAGCCGGGCAGGCAGGCGCTGCGCAGCCGCGAGCGCACGCTGGCCTACTGGGACGCGCTGTTGGGTAGCTGCGAGGTGCGCACGCCCGACCCCTTGCTCGACCTGCTGACCAACCGCTGGTTTTTGTACCAGGCAGTGTCCTGCCGCTTGTGGACCAAGGCCGGCTTTTACCAGGCTGGTGGCGCCACCGGCTTTCGCGACCAGTTGCAAGACACCCTGGCCCTGGCCTGGAGTGCGCCGTCGCTGCTGCGCGAGCAGATCGTGCTGTGCGCCTCGCGCCAGTTTGCGGCAGGCGACGTGCAGCACTGGTGGCATGCGCCCACGGGTGCTGGCGTGCGCACGCATTTCAGTGACGACCTGCTGTGGCTGCCCTATGCGCTGACGCACTACCTGCAGGCCACGGGCGACAGCACCGTGCTGGAGCAAAGCGTGCAGTTTCTGGAAGGACCGGAGATCGCGGATGGCAGAGAGGACGCCTACTTCACCCCCAGCTTCAGCGCCGAGGGTGCCACGGTCTGGGAGCATGCCGCCCGGACGCTCGATGCCAGCCTGCGCGTGGGCGCGCACGGTCTGCCACTCATGGGCAGCGGCGACTGGAACGACGGCATGAACGCGGTGGGCAAAGGCGGGCGCGGTGAGTCGGTCTGGCTGGGCTGGTTTTTGTGCCGCATCGTGGCCGCCATGGCGCCGCTGGCGCGCCAGCGCCAGGAGGTTGCGCGCGCCCAGCATTGGGAAACGGCGGCTGCACTCTGCCAGCAGGCCTTGCTGGAAGCCGCCTGGGACGGCCAGTGGTTTTGCCGCGCCTTCTTTGACGATGGCCAGCCCCTGGGCGCCAGTGCCAACGTTGAATGCCGCATTGATTTGATCGCCCAGGCTTGGTCGGTGCTGTCGGCTGTTGCACCCTTGCAGCAGCAGGCTCTGGCGATGGACTCTGCACAATTCTGGCTGGTGGATGAGACCGCCGGACTGGTCAAGCTGCTGACGCCGCCACTCCAGCACAGCCAGCCGAGTGCCGGATACATCCAGGCCTATCCTCCCGGCGTGCGCGAGAACGGCGGGCAGTATTGCCACGCTGCAGTGTGGGCGCTGATGGCCCAAACCGAGCTGCACCGCAGAGGTGTCGAACGCACTGCAGACGGGGTGTCGCGTGCCGATCTGGCCTACCGCTATTTCACCTACCTCAGCCCGGCGCACCCAGCGCCGACCCCGGGCAAGGCGCAGTCTATGGGCTGGAGCCGTATGCCATGGCAGGTGACGTCTATGGCGAAGCGCCGTACCAAGGCAAGGGCGGCTGGAGTTGGTACACCGGCTCTGCCAGCCTGATGCACCGCGCTGTGCTGGAGTCGATGTTCGGGATGCAACAGGAGGCCCAGACGCTGTGTTTCAAGCCGTGTTTGCCGACGCACTGGAACCAGGCCGAGCTGACACTCAAGCGCGACGGTCACAGCCTGCACTTTGTCTTGCAGCGTCTGGCAGCGCCTGCGGTGGCAGCAGCGGCCCAGGAACATGCAGCGTTAGTGCTGAAGGTGGGCGAAGCACTGAAGTGGCAGCCGTTGCGTGCCGACGCACGCTACCTGATCCCCTTGCCTCTGGTCGAGGCGCACGATTTACCGGAGAACGCGATTGCCAGTTAGCAACGAAGCCGAGCTCAATGCCCTGATGCAGCGCGTAAAGCGTGCCCAGGTCTTGTATGCCGATTTTTCTCAAGCCCAGGTGGACGTGATTTTTCGCCTGGCCGCCGAGGCCGCAGCGGCAGCCCGCATCCCGCTGGCGCGTCTGGCGGTGCAAGAAACCGGCATGGGCGTGCTGGAGGACAAGGTGATCAAAAACCACTACGCCTCCGAGTACGTTTATCACAAGTACAAAGACGAAAAGACCTGCGGCATCCTGTCCCGGGACGACCACTACGGCACCATCACGCTGGCTGAACCGCTGGGCATTATTTGCGGCGTCATCCCCACCACCAACCCGACTTCCACCACCATCTTCAAGGCGCTGATAAGCCTGAAGACGCGCAACGCGATTGTGTTTGCGCCGCATCCGCGTGCGCCGCGCTCCACCTGCGAGGCCGCGCGTCTGATCCTGGAGGCAGCGGTCAAAGCCGGGGCACCGCCCGACATCATTGGCTGGATCGACCAGCCCAGCATGGCGCTCACCGATGCGCTGATGCGCCACGCCGACACGCGCATGATTTTGGCCACCGGCGGGCCCGGCATGGTGAGCGCCGCCTACTCCTGCGGCAAACCGGCCATAGGCGTGGGCGCTGGCAACACGGCCGTGGTGATCGACGAGACCGCCGACATCAAGCGCGCGGTGGCCTCGATCCTGATGTCCAAGACCTTTGACAACGGCATGGTCTGCAGCTCTGAGCAGGCGCTGGTGGTGGTGTCCTGCCGCTACCAGGAAGTGCGCCAGCGTTTTGCCGAACACGGTGGCCATCTGCTGACGCCGGAAGAACTGGAGGCCGTGCGCAAACTGGCGTTTGTGCAGGGGCATTTGAACCCGGACATCGTCGGCCAATCGGCCTACCGCATTGCTGAAATGGCGGGCATTGTGGTGCCACCCACCACCCAGGTTTTGTTAGGGGAGGTGAGTGAGATATCGGCTGAAGAAGTGTTCGGCCACGAAAAGCTCTCGCCCATGCTGGCCCTGTATTGCGCTGCCGATTTTGAAGCGGCTTGCGGCATGGCGGCCGCCTTGGTGGCATTGGGCGGCATGGGCCACACCTCGGTGCTCTACACCGAGCAGGATTTGCGCTCGGACCACGTCGCCGCGTTCAGCCGGGTCATGAAAACCGGCCGCATTTTGATCAACACACCTGCCTCGCAAGGCGGCATTGGCGACATTTACAACTTCAACCTGCCGCCGTCGATGACGCTGGGTTGCGGCTCCTGGGGCGGCAATTCGATCTCGGAAAACGTGGGGCCCAAGCATTTGATCAATCGAAAAATTGTCGCCAAGCGGGCAGAGAACATGCAGTGGCACAAGCTGCCACCGGCCATCTATTTCCGTCGTGGCTGCCTGGCGTTTGCGCTGGAAGACCTGGCAAAAAAGAAGCGCTGCCTGATCGTCACCGACCGCTTTCTGATGGACAGCGGCGTGGTGGATGAAGTGCAGCATTTACTGCACCAGCAAGGGCTGGAAGTGGAGTGCTTTGCCGACGTTACCGCCGACCCGAGTGTGACCGTGGTGCAGCAGGCGCTGGCCCACGCGCAGGCCTTCAGGCCGGATGTGATCCTGGCGCTAGGCGGCGGCTCGCCCATGGATGCGGCCAAGATCATGTGGGTGATGTACGAGCATCCGGATGTGGAGTTTGCCGATCTGACGCGGCGTTTTATGGACATCCGCAAACGCATTTACCGCTTCCCCAACATGGGCGTGAAGGCCATGTTGGTGACCGTGCCCACCACCTCGGGCACCGGCTCCGAGGTGACACCGTTTGCGGTGGTGACCGACGACGTCACCGGCATGAAGTACCCGATCACCGACTACCAGCTCACGCCCAGCATGGCCATCATCGATCCCAATCTGGTGATGCACCTGCCAAAGAAGCTGACCGCCTATGGCGGCATCGACGCGGTGTCGCACGCCATGGAAGCCTTTGTCTCGGTGATGGCCAACGAGTACACCGACGGCCAGGCCTTGCAGGCGCTGCGCCTGCTCAAAGACCATTTGCCTGCCGCCTATCTACAGGGCGCGAACGATCCGCAGGCGCGAGAGCAGGTGCACAACGCAGCCACCATCGCCGGGATGGCTTTTGCCAACGCCTTTTTGGGTGTCTGTCATTCGCTGGCGCACAGCCTGGGCGCGGCGTTTCACTTGTCGCACGGTCTGACAATTGCCCTGGTGCTGCCCAACGTGATGCGCTACAACGCCGCCGACATCCCAACCAAGCAGGCGACCTACAGCCAGTACGACCGGCCCCAGGGCGTAAGCCGCTATGCACACATAGCAAGGCATCTGGGTCTGGTGGCCGAGCGCGACCACGCCTGCGCCGCGCTGTTGGTGGAGTGGGTGGAAGAGCTGAAATCCACGCTTGAAATCCCACCCTCCATGGCCGCCGCCGGGATTGCCGAAGCCGACTTTCTAGCCCAGATCGACAGCATTGCAGAGGCCGCGTTTGATGACCAGTGCAGCGGCACCAATCCGCGTCTGCCGCTGATTGCGGAGTTGCGGCAGTTGCTGTTGGATTGCTATTACGGACGCGTGTTCAGCGAGCCGGGGCGGTGGGTTGAGTAGTTGGCGAGCTTCACGCCTGCTAGTGGGTGCGCATTAGGGGCAAGGTTGAGCTAAATGCCTGCTAGTGGGTGCGCAGGAGGGGCAAGGTCGAGCCAATTGCCTGCTAGTGGGCGCGCAGGAGGGGCAAGGGCGGACTCCTCATGGTGGAGTACCACAAATCGTCGCCCCCCCTTGCCCCTCCTGCTCACTGGTACGTTGTTGCGCGGATAGAGGGATACCCATACCGGGTCACGGCGCGTGTTCGGCGCACTTGTATTCAAGCGTTGACAGGGAAATACCGACGCCGGGTCACTGCTCACAATCCGGTGCACGTGTATTCAAGCGTCGCGAGTGCAATGGGTCGCGAGGGAAGGGGGTATGCCGGGTGACGATTTGTGGTACTCCACCATGAGGAGCCCGGCGTACTCCCTTCCCTCGCAGCGAAAGAAAAAACCTCACGCTAAAAACCTCACGCCAGAAACCTCACTGCCTATTTGATTAGCGGGACACTAGCGCACTCGCCGCACCACTGAAATTTCCGACTTTGTGATGCACCCACACGGATGCCTACTGCAACTCCACTTCATCGGCCGGGGCTTCGGCAGTCTTTTTCAGGGCCTCACTTTTGCGGCGCGCCAGGCCGACATCGTAGATTTGCCAGACGCCGAAGGCCAGCACAATGACAAACACGCCCAACTCAATCCACATGCCCATCGGTGTTCTCCTTCAAGCAAAAACGTCCTGTTCAATTTGGGTCGCCAGAATTTTTTGTGGGCGACTAGCCGCTAGTTTTTGCCGGCGCGACTACGAAACCATAGCCCCAGGCCTGCAGAGATTGCAGTGACCACACAAAGTAACGCCCAAATATAGGGTGACGCGGGACTCGGCAATCTCTGATGCGCAGTGAATGTTTCCACCAGGAAGACGATGGCGATGACACATATTCCGCCGGCAAATTGAGATTTACGTTTGTATTCTGCGGGTGTGGTCATGCGTTCCTTTCCTTTGGCGGTGCATCAGGCATTTTTTCGCGCTGCTGCGAAGTGGACAAATTTTATGCGCCAACGGAAGATGCATTTCCGGGGGGCGACCAGCACCTCTTCATAGCTCAAACCCTGGTTTCCAGGTCACGCCAACTCGCAAGATCACGCGTACCATCTCGCACGTACATCCTGTAATTGATGGACTTTGAGCTGCCCAAGACACGACCTCAGGGACAAAATATTCGACGTCCACCAAGATGAGTTTGAGGAACCGCTCTGTAGGGGCAGTCGAACTCGGAGTCCTGAAGCATTGATGCCGTCATGAACTTTCATGCTGGGCTGCGATCCAAATTTTTCCCGTTCCAAATTTCTTTTAAAGCAGAAGGCCCGTGTAAACCATGTAGACGTTGGCACGTTCGTAAGGCGACTGCTCCGGTGTCTGCCGGTGCTCGAATCCCGAGCTCTCATAAAGCCTGATCGCGGTTTCCAAGGCGGTGTTGGTTTCTAGAAAGAGCAGGCGACCACCCGTTTTAATGAAACCTCTCACAGCGGCATTCAGGAGGCGTCGCCCCAGCCCCTTGCCCTGCGCGCTGGCTGTAACAGCCATCTTTGAGAGTTCGTAGGCGCCGTCCCCCTTGGCTATTAGTGCGCAACAGCCAACAACGGCGCTCCCCTCCTTGGCCAGCCAAATCGCGCCACCGTCACGCAAGATGTCTTCCGGGCGAGAGAGCACCTGTTCGTCAATAGGTTCCACCCGGAAATACCGCTTTAGCCATTCCAGGTTGAGGCGTTTGAAGTCGGCAGCGTAGTGCGGCTCGAAAATGATGATGTCGAAGGTATTGCCCATGATGTTTACTCCCTTTCTCAGTTGGAATCTGAAGCGGGTCCTGGCTGCAATGCAATCCAAGAGAATCGAACCGCTTTATGAACCGGGCGCCAACGTGAAACAGCTACAAACTGCAGTCCATGAATATCACGACGGACTTGAGTTCCTCGGGGAAGTCAGATGGCGCATCGACTTCTGCGAATCCGAGCTTGCGGTAGATTTTGTGGGCCTGGGTCATGGACCGGTGGCTATCAAGAATGACGCGCTTGTGGCCTTGGATCTGAGCTTGCTCAAATAGTGCCGCAACCAAGCCTTCGCCAATTCCTTGACCACGAAATGCAGGGTGCACAAACATGCGCTTGAGTTCTCCCACATCAGGGTCATTGGATATCAGGGCGACACAGCCTGCGGGCGCACCATCAAGGGTGGCTAGAAAGAAGCAGCCGGAGGGAGGAAAGTAGTAGCTTGGCAATGTCTTGATCTCTTGCTCCCACCCACTAAACGCGGCAACTTCGCTGCTGCCTGGAACAAGTTCAAAGAACCACGCGAAATATCCCCGAAGCAGCCCCTGAATACCCGCAATTTGGATTGCGTCTTTGACAGGTTCAATTTTCAGCATGGCATCTCCGGCGTAAGTATTTACGATGATTCGGATTCAGCGTCTTGCTATTTTGCAGTTTGCTATAGGTTCAAAGAGCCAGATTTATATATCGGTAACGCGTGGCATATTGGCGTAGTTCTCGCCGTCCAGGGCCCAAGATGGATTATTCTGAATGCCGTGAAAGTTAAGTTCGACGGTAAGTCCATCGGGGTCCTTTACAAACATTTGGAAGAGTTGAACCTCGGGCAGATAGCGCTTACGCGCCTTGACTCCAATCTTGTCAAAGCGCTCTGAAAAAATCTGAGGCTCGGTGGCAAGAAATGCAATGTGATCAATGACACCCGCATTGTTCATCGCCGATTCAGGCGAAGTACCAAGGTAATACAACTCGGAGTTTGGGATGCCATGGGGTCCCATATGAACTTGTATCTTGCCACCGACTCCCAACCAGTAGCCAGGAAACGGAAAGTTTGGCCTGACCATTTCCTCGAAGCCAAGCACCTCACAATAAAAGTCACGCGACGCCTTCAGGTTGTTCGCGCGGATGAAGTAGTGGTTGAGTTCGGTAACTGGCATGAAGTCTCCAATTGGAAATGCGCCGAGTCTGGATGTTGGTTCTATCCCAAGAACTTGTCAATCTGGGACTTATTGAATGACTTTAACGTCTACCCAAATATCAAATTACCACCTTCATATCGTGGTTTCTATTTTCCACTGGACACAATAACAATTCGCATGCAAATATATCTACCTATAAATATATTTGTGCTGGGAGGCTAATATGCAGACAAGCAATGCACTGAGTTCCATCGGCAAAACCGTTCAGTCCTATTTCGAGGGCATGCACTTTGGCGACACCAGTCGTCTGCGAAATGTCTTCCATCCGGATGCCTGCCTGTTTGGCTACTACAACGGTGAGTTTTCACGCATGCCTTTCGAAGACTGGATGGCGGAAGTGGAAGGAATGGACAAGCCCGCAGAAACTGGCGAAGTTTTTGACATGGTTATTGTTGCCACGGATGTGACCGGCCCAATCGCACAGGTAAAGGTGGCGGAGTTGTACGCCGGTCATAGGTATGTCGCCTATTTGAGTTTGGTGCAGATCGATGGAGACTGGAAGGTCGTTAACAAGCTCTATCACATCGTCTGACTATTCTCGTAATTGGTTCATCAACCCGGTGCGCGGCTCTAGAGTTACTCAGCGCGGAGCTCCTGCACACAGGCAGGTAGTTGCGCCGACAGGGAAATACACTACCGGGTCACTGCACGCAATCCGGCGCACGTGTATTCCGCCCGTGGGTGTGCAATGGTTCGCGAGGGAAGGGGGTATGCCGGGTGACGATTTGTGGTACTCCACCATGAGGAGCCCGGCATACCCCCTTCCCTCGCAGCGA
>CANFNO010000003.1 GCA_947447845.1 Burkholderiales bacterium
CACCTACGGCCACACCGATGTACTGCTGAACCGCCCCGCGATTGCGCCGGTGGGCCAGGCGCGCAGCAATACCGATGTGTTCCGTGCACTGGCCAAGCGTATGGGTTTCAACGATCCGTGCTTTCTAGAAGACGATCTCACCATGGTGCGCCAGGCCTTTGGCGACGCGATTTCCTTTGACGAGCTATTGGGCCAGGGCTTTGTCACCGCGCCACTGCCGGATGCGCCCTTTGCCCTGGGTAAGTTTCCGACCCCCTCCGGAAAATGCGAGTTTTTCAGCCAGCGTCTGGCCGATGCGGGGCAGGACGGCCTGCCAGACTACTTGCCCAATTACGAACTGCCGCAGCCAGGCGACGCCTATCCACTGGCCATGATTTCACCCCCGGCGCGCAACTTTCTCAACAGCAGCTTTGTCAACGTCAAGAGCCTGCGCGACATCGAAGGTGAGCCGCTGCTGGAGATGCATGCCGACGATGCGTTGGCACGCGGAATTTCCAGCGGAGATACGGTGCGCGTCTTCAATGACCGTGGTTCCTACCGCTGCACCGTGCAAATCAACCAGCGCGCACGACCGGGCGTGGTCAATGGACTGGGGGTGTGGTGGCGCAAACTGGGCCTGGACGGCAGCAACGTGAACGAACTCACCAACCAGCGACTCACCGACATGGGGCGCGCACCCACTTTCTACGACTGCGCCGTGCAGGTGGAGTGCAGTGGATCGATTGGTTAGGTTTATCCCCAGAAACGGCTTCCTAAGCTACCATCCCACAAAGAATTCAATTCTCTGACATCCACGCACCGGAGGGACATGACCGTCGCGAACATTAACCGCTTCATTCAGCACCTGCAGGCTGCATTTGAGGGGTTGCGCGTGGACGTTCCCATGGCCGACATAGAAACCATGGCAGTTTTGGTGCACAGCGCCATGGAGAGTCCCCGTAGGCGCTACCACTGCTCTGAACATGCGCTCTACATGTGCGAGGGCATGAGCCCTCGGCAGGTGTTGGCCGCGATCTTTCACGACTTGGTCTATTACCAGCTTGATGACGGCTTTCCCGCACGGGCGACACGTTTTCTGACGCCCCTGGTTAGCAAGCAAAGAGATGAACTGGTGCTGCTCAAGGTCAGTGACCAGGACAGTGCCATGCAGCTGTGCTTTCAGATCTTTGGCTTTAGGGCAGGACAGGTATTGCCGCTTTTTGAGGGCATGAACGAGTTCCTCAGTGCGGCTGTTGCCGTGCGCCTGCTGGAGGCGCATCTGTCACTGCCAGACCTGATTGCAGTGGTTGCTTGCATAGAGGCGACCATACCCTTTCGCGCACCGCAGGAGGACGGGCAGGATTGCTGCGACCTGTTGGCCTTGCGGGTGCGCGAGCAGGCTCGCTTGTGTTTGGGACTCACTGAAGACGCCCCGCTTACCAAATACACCGACGCCGTGATGTGTGATGCCATTGCCATTGCGAATCGCGATGTGGGCGGCTTTGCAGAACCCAGCCCGGCCAAATTCGTCTCCGCCACGTGGCTGCTGATCGAAGAGTCCAACGCGCCTTTGGCGGCAGTTGGGGTTTACACCCTGCGCGACTACCGTGAGGCGCTTACCCGGATGCAAGTTTTTCTGCACGGGCTCCAGCCCGAGCGGGTGTTCCATCACTATGCCGGCTTCCCGCGAGAAGCAGAGTTCCAGCGCTTGACCACCGCAGCAGCTGCCAACATCGCCTTTGCCCTGTCATTTTTGCAATTGAAGATTACGTCGATTTCCATCATCGAGGCACTGGCGCTGGAAACCGGGGGCAATTGCCCGGTCTCCATGTTTCTGGGAGATGTCCGTAGCGCTCAGGGCGTGCCGCAACGGGTGGAAGATTACCTGCCAAGCGGACCTCAGCTCCAGGGACTCGACGCCCAAATCCTGCAAGTGCTGGAACAGGGGCGTCCTGTGGATTCCCGCAACGACCTGACCATCTCGCCGTTGACGGCCTATGTATACCGCTGCCTGGGTGTTGCAGGCAGCGCCGCTGCTTTGGCGCATGCCCAACAGTTGTCAAGCGGTGCTCTCCAGCCTGCGAAATTTCTGGCCGCACTGCCGCAGGACATGTTGGGCAACGTGATCGATGCCTGCGCACAAATTGCAATCTCACGCAGAAATAGTCTGGTCATGCTTAAGTCAAGCCTTCAACAACACGTAACCAGGGCCTAGGGGCGCGTTTCGTCCCAAGAGCGCGATAGTTTTCCCCCATGCCGGAACCTCAACCTCAATCCTTGCAAGCTATGCCTCTCAGCCACGCTGATCTGCTGTTAGCGCTTCGCAATATTGCGGGTTTGGATGTGAATCTGGGCTTGCTGCGAACCAGTAACAACGTGGACTTTTATGCCTCCATGTTGCGCAAGTTCGTGGTTTCGCAACAGGACGCGGCCGAGCGTATCCGTCAGGCTCTGCAGACTCAGGACACCGACGCGGCAGAACGTCACGCCCACACATTGAAAAGTGTGGCGGGCAACCTGGGTGCCAGTACGCTTCAAGATGCCGCAGATGCGTTGGAAAGCGTGCTGTGCAAAAGACTAAATGCCCCGGAAATTCAGGCCGAATTCTTGGCTGTCGAACAGCTTTTGATGGAACTGGTTCGGGACCTTAAGGCATCGCCCGCACTGGTTGAGGTGAGGCTTGCCGCCCGCATGCAAGACCTGACGGAAGTTGAAAGAACTTCAGCGCGCGAGGTGGCTGGCGATATCAAACAATGCTTGCGACAGGACGACGCCGGTGCCAGCGAACTGTGGAATATCCACGCCTTTGTGCTTAGGGCACTTTACCCAAACGCGGCGGCCATCGAATCCGCCATCGGCAACTTCGAATTTGAGATCGCACTGGAACTGATGGATCACTCAGCCTGACCCGTTTCGCAAACTTCGGAGAGTTCAAACCTCCATCGAGTTGCCGGTCACAGCCCTATTTTTGGATGCGGGGCTGGTTCTAAGGCCTAACACTCCAACCCAAAATTCTTGCCTCTCTAAGCTTTAGCCCCTGGTTTGCCCCGCTCCCGCAAACAAGTACTTTTTAGCTGCACAATGCAGCGAATTTCAATATAAATATTTTCGATTTTAGGAACTTGATGATGGGAGCCAGATGTTCGATCGTGCGCAACTAGAGGCATTTTCTGCCGTCATACAGCACGGCAGTTTCGAGCGTGCAGCCACCGTGTTGAATGTGACGCGGGGCGCGGTTTCGCAACGCATCAAAGCGCTTGAAGAAGCACTTGCAACCATTCTGGTGGTCAGGGATAGACCCGTCGTGGCCACCCGCACGGGCGAAATTTTGTTGCGTCATATCAGGGCACTAAAGGCCCTGGAGGATGACATTCTCAGTGCCCTATCACACAAACAGCAAGACCGAACACCGGTCCCCATCGCTATTGCCGTCAACGCCGACTCGCTATCAACCTGGTTTAGTCCCTTGGTCGGAATACTGCTGAGCCAATACAAGATTGCATTGGAAATCATTTGCGATGATCAGGATCACACGTTTCGCAGGTTGACCAAGGGGGAAGTGTTGGGCTGTGTCTCCAGCGAACCCGAAGCAGTGCATGGGTTCGAAGCCACACCGCTGGGTGTGATGCACTACGTTTGCGTGGCCACTCCTGAATTCAAGCAAAAGTACTTCCCTGACGGCCTGACTATTGCAGCGATTCTCGAAGCACCGGCCCTGTTGTTTGACCGAAAAGACGCACTGCATGACCAATACCTCAAGCAGCTTTTCGAGATCAAGGTTGGTCAATACACACGACACTACTTGCCGTCACCGATGGCCTTGCTGAATGGCATTTGCGCAGGGCTGGGATACGCCATGGCACCCAGCCAACGGATCAAGGACATGTTGCACGATGGTCAACTGGTCGAGATTACGCCCGGACGTAAGGTGACCGTTCCCTTGTATTGGCATCACTGGAAAATGGAGCCTCCGTTGGCAAGAGCCTTGTCGCAAACCATCACTTCGCACGCACTTGAGACGCTAGATCAACTGGCTTGAGACTAGCAGAGGCGGCATGCCACCCAAACACAACCAGCGATGCAAGCAAACCTGCGGCCAGTGACAACAGATCCGCATCCAGAGTGGTCCACCCAGCCCAACCAAACAAGTAACCCATCAGGGAAGCAGTAAAGCCGGCCAGCATGGCAGACCAAGCACCCTGTGCTGAAATTTTCCAGCCCACGAAGAGCGTTACAAACACAACGCAAATTGCACCAAGGTAGACCATGTTCAAGGCGACCATGGTGTCTATGATGGCCTGCCCTCTGGAGGCGATTAATCCGCCGAGCAAGACCATGGCAAGATTTACCCAACCGGGTCGGTACTTGCAGTCAGTAGCGCTTAAAGCTGCTGAACTCATGGCTCTGACAATGGCGGCGGCCGAACCCAAGGCCGCTGTCAACAACCCGGCCAACATCACCCATTCATATCCTGATGCCAAGCGTCTGGCCACCCCTGCCATGATGAAAGGAATGATTTGGTTGTCACTGGCGGGCTGCGCAGCCGATTGCACACTTTGATAAGCTAAAACAACCGAAGCAGGCAAAAATCCGAACAAAAACAAAAATCCTGCGGCCATCAGACATCCCAGCACTGCCGCACGCCGGCTCCTGGCTGCCATGACAAATTGCTGGTAGTCCGCCCCGGTGACCACAAGCGGTGCAATCGCCAAAACAATCGCCCACAGCCGAATCGCGGGAATACGCTGCAGGTCTGCGGTAAACGATGGCACTGCCAGCAAAAACACCGGCAGGCCATCGAGCGAAAACAGGGCGTAAAGTAGCAACAGGCTGCTAGCCATCAGGCACACGGCGAATACTTTGGCGGCCAGTTCCAGTTTCATTCTGGATGCCAAAAATATAGAAATCAGCATCAAGGCATAGGCAGGTGTCGTTGACACGCCCACCAGTTTCACGACCGCTACGCCACCCTGAATTTGCGCCGCCAACACACCGCTCATCCAGATCACCGAAAGCAACGCCACTAGTTTGCTGACTTTCACACCGTATGCCGCCCCCAGTACCTGCCAAATTTGCAAACCACTTCGCCAAATTTTGGGGGCTAGCAGTGCCAGCACCGCCACGCCCAGAGCCGTGACCACGGCATATATACTGCCGGCCATCCCCCATAGCAGAGCCACTTCGCCACTGCCAAACAAAAAGCCAATTCCATAGCTGGTCGAGACCAGCAAAGTTGCAACCTGCCAGGCAGACAAGGTTTCGGAACAGCACGCACTTGTAGGGTCGCTACGCATAGTCAGTCATTCCCGGACGACAGATTGCTTGCCAAACAGATAACTGGTGCAAATGCAGGCTTGTTGCTGAAAAACGGGTAGTTTTAACAAAGCTTGATGGGTTGCCGGCAAATGATAGTACGGAACTGTGGGCAACAAATGGTGTGTCAAGTGATAGCCGTTATTGTGGGGGTGAACAATATAACGAAGAATACCTTTCGCCGTAATATCGCGCGAAAACTGAAAAACACCCCCCGATGTTCGTCCGAAATGGTCGCACATTTCACGAAACAAAGTGATGAGAAAAAAGACAGTCGCCCTTGCAGTCAACCAAAGGCCAAGGAATACGTCCGCAGTTTCCCAACCCGAGGTGAAACCAATGCAGGCCCAAAGACCGATCCACCAAAATACGATATATAGCAATTTGTGCTGAGCGAGAGGCTTCGCAAAGTCCCCTGCGAGCGTGCCGACCCAAAGGCTTGGCTTCACAAGATTCGCGCGAAAGGTTTCACGCCAGCAGTTTCTTTGCGATCCGGCTGATTGCATATAGTCCGGATCGAGGTTTGGATCGCCCAGGTGCATGTGATGTGCCAGATGCGTCTTGCGGTAGTTTTCAAAGTCGGCAAACAACAGTGGGGCGACCAGGGCGCGAGCGATGAAATCGTTCGCCTGAGCACGCCTGCTCACGTTGCGATGCGCGAGATCATGCAAGACATTACCCAGGGCACGTTGCCGGTTGCCTATGACAAACAGGGCACCCGGCACTGCCCACCATCCCCACTGCATAACAGCCCATAGCGAAACAAATAGGCAGGCCCAGTCAAACGCCAGGTGACTCAGTGAGCGAGTCAAAGATGTTTGAAACATCGTTGACTTGTCAGTAACCGCGTGCTCCAGTGCCTGCCGAATTTGTCGCAGGTCGTTGGCAACCAGGTGTTCAAAAACAGGCGCCGCTGCAGGCGTTTCAGAGGAATGTGGAAAAGTTGAGGCATGAATCACAGTGGTACTCCAGTAAAAGCTGCAAATGCAGCGGGGCGTGAATGCTATGAATCAAGAAGTGCGGAAAGTCAATCAGATAGAAAAATTAACCGATCGCGAAAAATACTATCGCTCAAGAAAAGGTGTTCTTTAGGCTGAAAGTTGAATCACACTAACGTCATGTAGCTTCAGGTTTTGTCAAATTTGGTAAGCGATGGGAGGAGCGAAATTCTTGTCATGACGGAATCCTCAGCGACCGTTTCTATTTTTTACGCAGACTTATGCGTCTTACCGTTGGAGATTCACGAGACGGTGCGGCAGAACGCTGATATTGAGCAAATTGCTGCTTCAAAATTAATAGAGCACAACAGCTATGACACAACCTATTGGTGGAAACTGCCTGATCAAATTGAACAGACTGCCGATCCAATGACTGCCGAAGGTGTCTATGACAGGAGGCCCACCCTCAAGACCCCTGCGCGAAGCGATCCGCCATCCACGGCGGCCAACGCGTCATGCACAAATGGACTGCCCGGTTCACAATTTGAAACAAAGTTGTTCCGCAAACGTAAGCATCCGTTGATGAACCAACGCGTTGGACGGCCCTATTTTCAAAGCAATACTGGGTTCAACGGTCGGACACTTCTGCCAAGCACTTGGGACCCAAAGCAATCATCCATCGGACTTAGGCTGCGCACGCATCGCGGGTTTGATAAGCAAATTCATGAAGGCATTGTCTGTCTGGCGTTCGGCATTGATTCAGAAGTTGCCAAATGACGCGCCTTGATCGACTAGCGCAATGGCATTGGGAGCAGGATGCCACGCTTCGCTTCTCACGCGTTGAATCTGTTGATGCAACGCGCGAAGTGATCGGGCAATCGATGCTCGGCAAGACATGGTCTCACTTTGAGGCAGCTTATTCGGGCGATGAAGCATGGATTCACCATTTGAATTTGTTGCGCCAGCGCGAGCCGTTCTTTAACTTTGAATTGAAGATTGCGAGAACCGAAAGGGAATATGCCTGGCTCAGCCTAAGCGGGGTTCCGGTTCACGATTCAAATGGGGTTTTCATTGGTTACAGAGGCGTCGGTCGGGACATCACCGGGTTAAAGATAGCGGACGAAACAATCGCGAGACTGACGCTGAATGATCAACTCACTGGACTTGGAAACCGGCGCCTCTTGTTGGATCGACTGGCCTTTGCACGAATTAGTGGCGTCCGATCACAAGAAATTGGTGCGCTGATTTACGTGGATATCGACCAATTCAAGGTATTCAATGATGTAGTGGGTCATGACCTCGCAGACACGTTGTTGATCGAGGTAGGTGCACGCTTGGTTGGCTGCGTGCGTGATTGCGACACAGTTACGCGCCTGGGTGGAGACGTATTCGTCATTCTGGTCACCAACCTGGGATGCGATTCAGGTCGCGCTTATCAGAATTTGCAAAGAGTAGTGAATAAGGTGTCCACCGCATTGGAACTGCCATTTCCGACTTCATTGGATATTGCCTTAAGGACCTCAGCGCATGCGCCGCACTTTTCCTGCAGCATGGGAGTTTGTCTGTTTCAGGGAGTGGACACCCAGATTGAAGACATCATGAAGCGTGCTGAGTTGGCGCTGCTACAAGCCAAGCAGGACGGCCGAAAGCGAGTCCGTTATTTTGACGCGCAAGTAGAAGAGCAAGTCAACCACCGCGCACAGATGGAAGCAGACCTGCATGTTGCGTTGCGTACTGGTCAGTTCAGGTTGTTCTATCAACCGATAGTTGGCATGGCAAAAAATGTGATTGGTTATGAGGCGCTAGTACGCTGGCAGCATCACACGTTGGGGCTGCTCGCTCCAGGCGTTTTCATTGATGTGGCCGAGCAGAGTGGTCTTATCGTTCCCCTAGGGGAATGGATACTAGCAACTGCCTGTGCGCAACTATTGGAATTTCAGTCTGACCCGGAAAAACGGCACTTGACTATTGCTGTGAATTTGAGCGCACGTCAATTGGTGCAGGCCGATATAGTTGACGTTGTGACCCGCATCTTGACCGACAGTGGAGTGCCCGCGAATCGACTGAAACTGGAGATTACGGAGAGCATGTTGCTCAATGATATAGACACCACCGCACAAAAAATCAAGGCGCTATGTGAATTGGGAATTCAGTTCGCGCTGGATGATTTTGGTACCGGCTATTCTTCGCTAGGGTATTTAAAAAAGCTATCTCTGAGTCAACTAAAAATTGACCATTCGTTTGTCAAAGGACTACTGACTGAGCCCGTCGATGCCGCCATTGTTCGAACCATTATTCAGCTTGCCAGAAGCCTTGGGATGTCAGTGATCAGCGAAGGCGTTGAACTGGAAGGACAGAGAAAAGTCTTGGCAGACATGGGGTGCAATGAATTCCAAGGGTACCTTTTTGGCAGACCTGCACCTATGTCACTAGCTCCATGAAAACCACCCTATTGCACGAGGATATTGCAGCACGCTTGCCTAGTCCGCAAGGAGTCGCCTTTGCTTTGAATCAGGTATGTCGTTCCGACAATGTCAATTTAAAGGAAATCGCAAGCCTTGTTCGATCAGACCCGGCATTGAGCGGTCGCCTGCTTGCACTTGCAAATTCAGCGGCAATGGGTGGGCGAAGCGTTGTTGCCATCGATGACGCCATAGCGCGGATTGGAGTTTCTGGTGTGACCCAGGTGGCATTGGCGTTCTCGTTGATCGATCAATACTCAAAAGGCACATGTTTGAATTTCAACTACGCTGGCTTTTGGAGTCAGTCGTTGCTAATGGCTGCGGCAGTTAAAGAATTTGGTACGACTCGCAGACTGGGAGTGGCGGGAGAGCTTTTTACACTGGGTCTACTCTCACAGGTCGGATCCCTGGCAATGGCAACTGCCTTTCCCAAAGAATATTCCGATTTAATTGTGATCGAAATGGATCGAGAAGATTTGGTAGCCCAAGAAAACCTAGTTACGGGAACCAATCATCTTGCGTTGTCCCAGCGATTGATGACAGAATGGGGAATACCGATCGATACGGTGATTCCCTTTTGTCGTTATGAAATGCCGAATCCTTGCTCTTCAGAGTTGAACCGCTTCCAAAATGACCGTACCCAACTTGCCAGCACCGCCTGGCACGTAGCAATGGCTATCGCACAGGAGTCTGTCGAAGCCGTGCTAGAACGAAATGAGTGTGTGGAATCACTGGATTGGATGGGTCTGGACATTGATACCTTGAATGAAATACTTCGTGAAATTGAGTCCACTTGGCGTTTTTGGTTAACTTTGATTTCTCGCCATTAGCCTGTACCGCTTTCGTGGTCTCAGCCAGGCGAGGTGAAGCAAAAATCGGTGAGGGAGATTCCGGATAATTGGGCCTCCGCAAATATGTGTCGAGAACCAAAGCCTTACAAATCAACGGCTTAGGCCATCCGACAGGCGCTGCCTTTACGTGCAAAGTGTCGAGTGGTTAACGCCTAGAACGAGAGGCTCCGCCAGTTCAGGCAACTTAGTGTCGAAATTGCTGGGGAATGGGACCTCGCGGCCCACCAAACTTTGAGGCAATCGTTAAGTAGGGCATTCAAAAGCCACTGCTTTTAAAGATTACAAACTCAGTCATCCTGTGGAATACGAGCACTCTTACGTTAACCAGGGAAATTTTCGGTCCTGCAAATGCCCGACCGAAATCGATGTCGTCTATCGGCAAGGAGAACGGTCGGTAAGGCGCCGACTCTTGCCGACCAGCAAGAGCTATTGGGAGGAATAGCTGCTTGAAAGCAGACCTCGGCTAAGCATTGATGACGAAATAGCCTGGATTCGGAGGCATCGAAGGAGCCTTGGTCAACGGCATGAAATGAACTCACCTTCGCGCGCAATACGCAATCGTCGGACATAGCAAGGCTATTCCTAAAGAGAACTAAGTCGCCCCTAAGTCTGGACGGGAATGATCACCCCATTCCAAACAAGCCAGAGGCGATATGCAACCAGCAATACAAACCGCGAAACTCTCTATGAAATATGAAACCTCCTTCGCATTGGAGGCACTTGATCTGGAGGTAAACGCCGGCGAAATTTTTGGATTTCTAGGACACAACGGCGCGGGAAAAACTACCACACTCAGCATACTGACGACTTTACTGAGGCCGACTTCCGGGAGGGCAAGTGTTGCTGGCTTTGATGTGATCTCAAACGGATTTGAAGCACGCAAGCGCTTAGGCTACTTACCAGAGAACGTAAGGCTCTATGAGTCCATGTCAGCAAATGACAACTTGCGCTTTTTGGCGCAGCTATCCGGCATTCGTTGTCCTGGCGAGGAAATTACTCAGACACTCAAATTTTTGGAGTGCGAAGACCTCGCGGATCGTCGCGTAGGTGCCATGTCCAAGGGGCAAAGACAGCGCATCGGACTAGCGCAAGCAATCCTACATCGCCCAGACGTACTGTTTCTTGACGAGCCTACGTCCGGACTTGATCCACTCGGTATCAAAACTCTGCGTGATTTGATCGTACGACTCAATAAAGAGCGAGGTACGACCATCTTCATGAATACGCATTTGATCAGCGAAGTTTCAAAAACATGCACATCCATCGCAGTGCTTAACCATGGGCACTTGGTATTTCACGACACCATCGCTGAAGTTCTCGACCGCTTCGGAGACGACACCGCCTTAGAGCACCTGTATTTGTCACTGGTCCCTGGGAAGGAGGCTTGAGATGGCGTCCGCACAAGGAATGAATGCGTCATCCGGGCGAATGATAAGCACTGTCGCAGTCAATACACTTCGCATCGCCTTGCGCGACCGCACGGTGCTTTGGCTGGCTGGCTTATTTATGGGAATGGTCCTCGTTTCAGCATATCTTGGATGGTCGGCCACGGATACGGTTAACCAGATTTACATCAAGGCCATACCAGTTTTCCAAATGGATGGACGGCCAATTCCCGCCAATCCAACTTTGGATATGCCTGCGCTGTCGATGTTGCGAAACATGACGACGTACATCTCCCTGCTGGGAGCGCTTGTTGCCATTGTTTTGGGCTTCCAGGTGATTTCAGAAGATTTGAGAGCGGGTGTTTTTCCCCTCATTTCCAGTCGTCCCATCCCACGAAACCAGTATGCAGTCGGAAAACTAACAGCCTTGTTCGGATCAGTACTGGCACTGTTAATCCTGGCGGGATTAACAACTGCCGCAACCGTATTGTTGATGCCGGGCATACATCTAGCGGCCAATGATTGGCTCTCACTAATTCAGTTCTACGGTGTATCCGCACTATTTCTGACGGCTTTCGGCTCCATGGCGATGGCGAGTGCTGCCTGGAGTCGGTCAGAGTCAGTTGGGCTGTTGGTACCTGTCACGGTTTGGCTGGTACTTACATTTGTCTTTCCACAGTTCAGTGCCAACATCAATCCCATGGCGGCACTGAATCCAGTAAAGGCCATGGTTGCTCCCCCTGCTGGTGCGTTCTTTGACATTGTCGGAACTATTCTTGCGCCCATTTCGCTTGTCTCGGCATACCGTGATGTGGCATCTACTATTTTGGGGTTTACCCCTGCAGATCGATCGTCACTGGGGATGGCCGGGGGAATGACCCTTTTGGTTGTAGCAAACGTTCTTCTAGGCAGCTTTGCCGTTCGCGCCATCCGATCCATTCCAGGTACACGGAGTAGCAATGATGAATAAAACACTCTTTCAAATTACCACTATTGCGCGCAAGGAAGTCTCTGACATTCGACGCACCCGTCTACTGTGGGTCGTGATGGCGTTCATGCTTTTGGCCAGCTTTGTCTCCCTTGTGGTTGCTGCCGTAGCCCTTAAAGCCGATGTTGCAGCCTACAACAGTGCCCGAGACCTTCTGCTGTCCTTAGGAAAACCACTTGAGGATTTGGCGCCCCCCGTCTTTATGCCTCTTGCGCTGCTCCGAGGTTTTGTGGAGTACATCGAAATCATTGGTGGCGTACTGGGAATTGTCCTGGGTCATCGCGCCGCAGCATCCGAACGCGGCCGCAATACGCTGCCATTGATACTCACGCGTCCATTGTCGTCTCTGACTTTCATAGCTGGAAAGTGCCTAGGAAATTTCATTGTTATCGGTGGCGTCCTGCTATTGACATTTGCTTTTGGGGCAATCGGACTGATGACTATCGGTGGAGTTGCTCTTAATTCGTCAGATATCAGCCGCATATTTACGACGTATTCAGCGGCGAGCCTCTATGTGGGATTCTTTTTCTCCCTAGGTTTCCTACTTGCGCTACACATGCGTCGCTCAGTTCATGCTGTTCTGCTGGCCTTCACCCTGTGGATTGGCTTTGTTTTGGTAACACCACAGATTGGTGACACGCTAGATCCTGACAACCAGGTTGGTGCTGGTGTGTTCCGAACCTTGGGTATCGCAAAACCCCAGGAAAAAGAAATCATGAAGTCGTTCAAAACTTATGAAACCTTGCGCGACGGAATTGAGCAGTCCTCTCCTGCAAAACACTTCGAGCGTCTCAGCTTCGCGGTACTTGGCATCAAAGACATCTATGCGGGTCAACCGCTGATAAGCGTGATCCAAGATCGCTTGGGCGATGTTCTTTGGCTTATTGGACTAATCGGTTCAGTGCTAGGAATACTCGCAATTTCCCCTCTCAAAATTAACAACCTGAAAGAAAGCTAATCATGTCCATTCAAAAATTTGCCTCGTTCGCTGCACTAGGCCTTGCACTGGGAATATCGCTAGGTGCAACATCAATCCAAGCTGGGCCGCTCAACACGGATACAGATGGCGATGGCATACCCGATATGGCTGAAGTTGTACTAGGTACGGATCCCCTGTTGGCAGACACCGATGGGGATGGAATTAACGACAAGGCCGACACAAAACCTCTGGATGCAGCAAATCCCATTTTGCAAACGGGTAAAGCAGGAGGTCCAATATTAGTTTCCGCTAAGGTTGAAGACAACTTTGATGCGGCCACGAAAAAGGACATCCCTGACCATTTTGAAATCAGTCTTAAAAATCCAGGAGTGGCCGCCATTCAAGGCCTGCAGATTCACTACACAATCAAAGACAACACCACAGGAAAGTCTGAAAGTTACTACCGCAATTTGAGCGCTTTCAAGATCGCAGCCAGTCAGCCAGCGACATTGCACTTCGATTTAACTGGATCCACAAATTTCGCTTCACCCACCGATCACTTCCGGATTAACCCGAACTCCTTGCTTTACAAATCTCCAAATGCCAAGACATTGACCATCCAAGTAGCTGCTTCAGGCTTTTCTCCCAGCACACTAACAATCAAGAAGGATGCCGGCGGCTCTGAAAAAGCTGATTAATGCGACGGCAAGCAAGAGCCAGATCGCCGAACCCATGGTGTGAGTGGCTTTTGCACTCGCACCCTGCAATTGCTGCAATGAACCCTCGGAGCAGGATGATGTTGCTAGGGTACACATCGCGAATTGGCAAGACTTATCTAGGAGCTCACCGCACATACGAACCGAATCGGCTGACTGCTGCTGTTGCACAACCTGCGTCCGAAAATCACGATCGGTGGACGCTACTGGGCGCATTGGTGGAACATCCTTAGGAAGTGCCTCCCGTGGTTCGGTCTGAAATCGAACACGAGTGCGCGCGCATGGCGTTGGTGAAACTTCAGATTAAAGAAATGTCAATTGCACCGCAAAAAATTGCTTGTTGAAAGCAACCGTCAGCAGCCTAACTCATCAAGCTGGGAGCCATCGGACCCAAGGGTGCCTGCCTTCTGGTCATCGAGTTGAATACGGAAAGGCTCGTTGCAAACTCAGGAAGTCTTTACAAAAACTTCCTATGGCAGGCCTAAGTCACGGGCTTTACAGTGCCTGCATGATTAACCTATTCAAGCTCGCATCAGAGCGCAATATTGCCACAAGGCAATATGCATACCTTCTCATTGCTTCAGTATGCTTGGCCCTGATTCCGACACTCTGGAGTTCACTTGATTTGAATCTCGCTAGTGCATCTTTTTCACAGCCAGTTGACGGCGTGAGCACTTGGCGCTGGGTCGAGGCACTGAACCGCTACACCCCTTCGGTTTTCAGGGCACTGCTTTTAATCTGCGCTGCACTATGGATAGCCGCGAGTCTGAACTCGCGCTGGCAGCGCTTGCGCTTGCCCTTAGCCTTTGTTGTCTTGGCTGGAATTGCCGGGCCTGGCCTTGCCGTTAACGGCATTGTGAAGCCACTATGGGAGCGTGCCCGACCGAATCAAGTTGTTGAATTTGGTGGGACACAGCAATTCTCACGAGCTGGTGATTTTGCAGAGGAATGCAGCAAAAACTGCTCCTTTGTCAGTGGCCACGCCGCTTGCGGATTCTTTCTGAGTAGTCTGTTTCTGGTGTTTCGAAAGCGCGGGATGACCTGGATTGCAACCGGTTTTCTAGCAGGTGCCTTAATCGGCTTCGCACGTATCAGCAGCATGGATCATTGGCTTAGCGATGTCTTGTGGGCATTCCCAGTCACGTTAATCAGCAGTTGGATGGTGTGGTGGGCACTTAAGAGGGTCTATACAGACAAGCGCCAAATAAAGGCGTCTCATGCACAAGGTCACATCCGACCTCAAGTCATCCCTCGTTTAAGTTAACGCCTTTGCCCAATCTGGTTGGGCTGCAGGGTCATTGTGCTGCGATGCGGCGCGCGAAGACTGTCAACTGCTTAGTTTGGGGGCGCTCGCTAGTCCACGCCCTATCACTTGAAAGCCAATACCAATACTCCACCCGCAACCATCGCGATGCCCAACCATTCGCGAAGTGTCGGGCGCTCGCCAAGGAAGGCAAACGCAAACACAGCGACCAGCACCAAACTAAGTTTGTCCACAGGCGCAACCTTGGATGCCTCTCCCATTTGCAGTGCCCGGAAGTAGCAAACCCAAGATGCACCCGTGGCCAGTGCCGACAACCCCAGAAACCACCAAGTCTTGGCGGGTAAAACAAAGGGGTTGCTCCATTTTCCGCTCAGCCATACGAAGGCCGACAAGACGATGAGAACAATGGCCGTACGCACCAGCGTCGCAAGGTCTGAGTTCACGCCTTGAATGCCTATCTTGGCAAAAATCGCCGTGAGGGACGCGAACACCGCGGACATCAGGGCCCAGTAAAACCAGGAAGCCGGGTTGTAAATCATTCGCACTCCTAAAAAGCTGCATTGTCTATTGATTTAGCACGCCAACTCTCAAAGTAAACCGGTAGGCCATTGAAACCAATGGGTGTTGGTATATCCACGTCGTTCGTGAAACTCCCTATCCACAGTCCGATGACCTAAGTCTGACCTAAGCCAAATGAATCATAGTAGTGAATGCGACATGGACGTTCGCAAACATTTCCACCACGACCTAAGACCACTTATGCCCGAAACAACGTCACTTCAAGCCTTGATCATGGCCGCCGGTATGGCAACCGCTGGTGGAATCATTTTCGATACGCCAACGCAGAACGACGCTCCTTCACAACAGACCAACATGTCTGTGACTAGCCCCCGTGTACACCTTGTACACCTTGTACAGATTGGAAACCGTGTTACCTCGTTGCTAAGTCTCGCCTAATAATGCGCAGCAACAATTCAGTCCTGGGCACCCGATGGGGGCGCCATCAACCAAGGAACTTCAATTTATGAAATCGCTACTCGTACTCTCTGCCCTGATTGCCATCTCAAGCGCTGCCATGGCCGAACCGACCTGTCATGCCGCCAAAGACAAGTGGATGAACCAGGCCAGCTTCAAACAAAGCATGGAGGTCCAAGGCTACAAGATCAAGACCCTCAAGGTCACCAACGGTTGCTACGAGATTTACGGCCATGACAAAGCTGGCAAGCGCGTTGAAATGTCTTTCGACCCAGAGACCGGCGCTCAGGCGAAATGATCTAAGAAGTTGACAGGTTCACCATGAAAAAAGCTTCAACCTTCCATGCCCAGCCCGTGTGGGACCTTTTTGTACGGGCATTTCATTGGTCGCTAGTTTCATGCGTGACCTTCAACTACTTCGTGCTGAACGATGGCAAAACCACGCATCAAATCGTAGGCTATATGGCCGTCACTTTGGTAGTGTCGCGCATCATCTGGGGCTTCATCGGTTCGCGCTATGCCCGGTTTGCAGACTTCTTTCCAACACCGAGCCGGTTGACTCACCACATTCGGCAGGTGAAGTCGAGAAACCATGTCGCCATCCAGGGGCACAACCCGGTGGGTGCCCTGATGATGCTGGCCTTGATGGCTACCGTTCTGGCGCTGGGCACCACCGGATGGATGCAGACGCTGGACGCCTATTGGGGTGAAGAGTGGCTGCAAAATCTGCACCGCGAAATTGGCAATGTGCTGATAAGCCTTGCAACATTGCATGCACTTGCGGCGATCGTTATGGGACGCATGGAGCGTACGCGCCTGATCAAGGCCATGGTCACCGGTGTCAAGGAACGTTGGTAGGCGGGCCCGCTGCTGGATATGCCCCGTTCATTCATGAGAGTCATGAACTGCCGCCATCAGTTAGCCCGTCAGAACATGCTGGCCGCAATGTTGATGGTGAACGCCAGAATAGCCGTGTTGAAGCCGAACGACAAAATCGACTGAACCAGCACCATGCGACGCATGGATTGCGTAGAAACGCTTACATCTGCCGTTTGCGAGGCCACCGCGATCGTGAAAGAAAAGTAGAGAAAGTCAAAGTAGTCGGGTTTGAAATTAATGTCGACATCCGGGAACCTCAGGCCACTGCCATGGGCCGTGCGAAAGTACAAACTGGCATAGGTCAAGGCGAACATGGTTGGCACGAGCAGCCAAGAACCCGCCACCGTAGCAAGTGCGAATACGACATGCGAAAGGGCATGCGGTGCACCAGGCACCTTGGCAGCCGAAAGCTCGACCACTATGCCCGCAAGGCTAACCAACGCCCCTAGGATCACAATGGTCAGCACAGTCGTAGCGCCTTCAGCCTGTGCAACAGCAACGCGTCGAAGTCGAGAATGGTCTGCTCGCAGCATCATCCAACCGATCAACACTAGATAGAACCACGCGGCAACATTCCAACCGGTCAAAATTCTCGGAATGACAGTGATTGGACCGGGTGATAACCAGAAAGTAGCGAGTCCGAGCATCGTCGCTATTAGCAGCCTGGGGCGCGCAAGGGAGTGTGAAATGAAGCGGTTCATGTAATATTTGTTCCCAATTTTCAGTTCGTTATAAACATGGCGACAACTGTCACCGCCATAGCTGCAGTAGTAAGCAAACCGAGCCGACACAAGTTTTGCAAGTTGATGTGCACGCCGATGGTTTGCGAACGGGTTGCCAGAAGCATTGCGATATCGATAGGCACGCAATGACGCTGCTAATCACTGCCGACCAGAGCAACTCCTTCTCCGGGTCACGTGAATTTATCGGCCAACGGTCGCAACGCCTCTGCTAAGGTGTAGATGTCTATCGCCCCGGCTGAAGTGGATGGTCAAAACTGAATCTGATGCAAGTATCACCTCGCCACTCAACCTCTTTGTGAAGACATCTTCATGCAGATGTCAAACCGGGTTGGTCAGCATGCATTCTTCTGGAAACTCCACAACCACGCGCAATCCAGTCCTTTCTTGCTCGTTAGCATATTTAAGCGTAACTTCAGCACCTAGCCGGTCAGCAATCGCCTTCACGATAGACAAGCCCAAGCCGGAACCCACCTCATCGCTGCCCAGTATTCTGTAAAACGGTTCAAATACTCGTTCACGCTCAACCTCTGGAATTCCTGGGCCGGTGTCTTCAATTTGAAGAATGGTCTTGCCCATAAAACTTCTGATGTGAAGGTCGATCTTTCCATCTGCTGGTGTGTAGTGAATGGCGTTGTCGATCAGGTTTTTTAGCAATGTCTTCAGATCAATTTCCGAAACACGAAGGTCGAAATCTATTTCACCCACCATACCTAAGTCGATGTTTTTAGCCTGGGCGAGCGGCATCAAGTCCTCCATGACTTGATGTGCGATGCGACGCACTGACAAGGCTGCAGTTTGGTCTTTCACACTCTCTTGCACGCGTGCCAAGGCAAGCAATTGATCGAGCAGTTGCCGGGATCTCTGCAAGCCGCTTTGCAAGGCATCAAGGCGTTGTCTGGCTTGAGCGGATAAATCGGATGAGGCCAATCTTTCTGCCTGAAGTGAAAGTGCTGTCAGGGGTGAGCGCAATTCATGTGCAGCATCTGCCAGGAAGCGTCGCTGCATCGCCATGGATTGCGCCACGCGGGATAGAAGTCGATTAATAGCAATGACAAACGGGTGAATTTCTGAGGGAACATCGTGATCAGCGATTTCCCGCAAGTCCTGTGGGTCACGCTTGTCAAGGTCCAGCGCAAGATTCTTGACGGGTTCTATCATTCGACTTATCAGTGCACTGACCAATAGCAAAAGAATGGGTATCAAGACGACGAATGGCAACAATGTCCGCAAGGCGCTGTCGCGTGCGATTTCATTGCGAACTGAGGTTTGCTGACCGACCGCTACACGCGCGCCGTTGTTCAAGGTTTTGACCATGATGCGCCAGGTCTCATCGTTCACGGTCAGGGTCTGAATGCCTTCGGGCAGTCCGTCTGGCAACTTCAGTAGCGACTCGCCAGATGTCCCATCTGCCTTTGACTTCGCATCCCCAGCAGATGGAAGAAATTGCAGAATGACACGGGAATCAGGGTCATTAAGATCAGCCTTTGAATCGGCACCTTGAGTTGGTGGATTCAAAAAGTGGTTGCTGGACAATAGTGCAATTTGCAGAAGCTGGTCGTCCTGTAGATCGTTCGCCTCCCGAAAAGAGGAACCAAACGAAATTAGCCCCGCGATCAAAGCAAAGCCAGCAATGACACCTGTCATCCAAACCGAAAGTCTGGCCTGCAGCGATTGCCCTATTTGCACTTGGCCACCATCCATCCCATTCCCCTGACATTTTTGATGACTTCAGCACCGAGTTTCTTGCGCAGTGCATGAATGATGAATTCCACTGCATTGCTTTCCACTTCCTCGTTCCAGCCGTAAATACGATCCTCAAGATCGGATCGCGACAAAATGGCACCAGGCCGCACCATCAGTGCCATGAGCAGGGAAAACTCTCTGCCAGACAGCGCCACAGCTACCCCGTTCAATTCAACTTCCCGTGTGGCAGGGTCCAGCGCAATGGAGCCGTTTGTCAGCACTGGTCCCGCCACACCGCCTTTTCTGCGCACAACAGCCCGCATGCGTGCCATCAGCTCGGCCATCTCGAACGGTTTAAGTATGTAGTCATCGGCTCCACTGTCCAGACCACGGATCCGATCGTCCAAGGTATCTCTGGCTGTGATCACCAGAACCGGCACCGGATTGTTCTTTGAGCGAATGCCTCGCAGCACCTCCATTCCGTCCTTTTTGGGTAACCCAAGGTCAAGCAGGACCACGTCATACACCTGGGTCGCCAGAGTGTCCAAAGCCGCCTGTCCGTCACGCACCCAGTCCACTGCGTAGCTTTCGTCCTTGAGTGACTGGGAGACCACATCACCAATCATTCGATCATCTTCAACTAGCAAAACACGCATGGATTAACCCTGAACTTTCTTGAAACGTGGCGGTAAATGAGTCACCATCGGAATCATTGACATGGCAACGATTCCAATGGATATCCAGGTCATATGCCCTTTAATCCAGGGCACCTGCCCCAGCCAGAAACCTGCCATTATCAGACTACCGCACCAGACCAGTGCTCCCATCACGTTGAAGATCGCAAAGCGGCGCGGACTCATGCCAGACAGCCCTGCCATGAAGGGTGCGATGGTGCGCACCACTGGGACAAAGCGCCCGATTGTTACGGTTGGACCACCGAATCGATCAAAATAGGCACGCGTCTTGATCAGGTAATGAGGCTTTATCCAGGCGCGTTTGAGCAGGTATTGCCCCACTCGTGACCGACCGATTGCAAAGTTAGCCGTGTCACCTGCCACGGCGGCCAAAGTGATCACGAGAATGCTTACCAAGGGTGATATGGCCGACATTCCAAGAAACGCACCCGTTGCAAACAACAGAGAGTCACCCGGCAGGAACGGCAACACCACCAGTCCAGTTTCGCAAAAAATCACAGTAGCAACCAAAGTGATGCCCCAGATCCAGTTCTGCGACTTCAGAAGCATCAAGTTCTGATCACTGCCAAGCCAGCTTAATAATGCAGTTGAAATCATCTCTTTTCCAAAAAGAACAACCAGGTGGGCGCATCACACCGCTGAAAAGCCCCCCCAGTTCAAGCAACTGCTGTACCGGAGATGCGAGCCGATCTTTGCGTGGTGCTGAGAATAGGAGTCCAGACTTAGCTCAGACTGAGTCAGCAAGGCACTTGAACGCTGGAAATGGCAGCCGATCACCTCTTGGGTAACGGAAACCAACGAGCAAGCATGGAGAGAAGTACGCCGTCCTTCAATATGAAGTGGTGGTATGTGGCTGCAAAAGCATGGGCGGCAGCGATCCAAATCATGGCGTCGGCCAACAAAGTATGTATGTTCGCGATGGTCGCACCCAGCGAATGTGACAGGCCCATGGGTGGTGCGAATTGAAGACCCGCGAGCAGGTTCACCGTGTGTCCTTCCAGCCAGGCACCGGCGATGGCGGTAGCAGGAACCGCAAGCAGGAGAAAGTACAGCGCACCTTGCACCACCTTGGAAGTCTTTTCCATCCAGTCGGGCATTGGTTCAGAAGCCGGTGGGCGGTCAACCAGTTTCCAGAACAAGCGTAAAAACGTGAGTCCAAAGACGAGCATCCCGAGTGTCTGATGCAGTTGCCGCTCAAAGTCGCGACTTGCAGAATAGACGCTTTGTTCTGAGCCGCCAGGCCCAAGAACAAATGCGGCGAGCACCAGGATGGCGGTCACCCAATGGAGGCTTTGTGCTATGGAGCCATATCGGCTTGGAGGTGATGTGTTCATGAGGAGAGTTGCAGGTTTAAAGGTGTTAACAGTGATGGTTTGATCCGTTGATGTCTATCGCCATCAAGTTTTCCAAGTTGCCGTGAGGTAGACCACCCTATCATCAATGGATAAGCCACCCACCTCAATAAAGGGCCGCAAAACTTTTTCCAAATGATTGCTCTCTGCGTTGGTAAATTGATTTGCGAATGAGGAGTCAATGACGCCGTGACAAACTCTGTGAAGCGTCATTTATTGAAGGTTATTCAACATCTTTGAAAACCAATTCAGCTTGATTTTGGATTTGCTTTGAAACACCATCATGTAGGGCACCAGCGCAAGAATGGTCACCAGAAACAATCCACTGGTAAGGACGGTACTCAAGCCTAGTCCACCATCAGCTAATGGCTTGGCAAACAAATCGCCACTCGATGCACCAAACGGACGGGGCAGGATGTAGGCCATCCAGAATGCGGCAATGGCGTTGACTTTCAGCGCGTAATGTCCGAACGCAATGGCGGCAATCATGCCGGCAAACACGAGCGCTGAGATGCCATAACCAAGTTGCAATCCTTCTGCAGCCAAGTCGCCTGCAGCGGTACCTAAGGCAAAGGTGAAGAAAATAGTGGCCCAGTAAAAGAGTTCGCGCCGTGTGGTGTGGATGCTGTGAATCGACAAGATCCTTTCACTGGCATACCAACCCACAAACGTAGCCGCTAAGCCGGCGCTGAAGACAGCCGTGCACATCTCCCGCGATACGCCCAGATTGTCCGCCAGGTTATCGGTGGCCAGGGTTCCGAACACACTGAGCAACACGACCACAATCCAGTAAACCGAGGGCACGTACTTCTGTGTGCGCAGTTTGACAGCCAGTAAGCCCATTAATGCCAATCCAACCGCCACCGAGGTGCCTTTAAGCCAATGTGCATGTTGACATTCAGGAAATCGGTAGCGGTCTCGCCCACAGTTGTGGCGATGATTTTGATGATCCAGATGAAAAGTGTCACTTCCGGAACCTTGTTGAGCATGTACGAGGCGTTGTTTCGTAAAGGCATATTCATGGGGGATATCTTGGTAAGTCTATGATTGAAGAGGGTTCGACTGTGGCTTTGAACCCTTAGCTCTGACTTAGCCGATCAAGGACGTACCCAGCCACGGCGGATTGGCACGGCAAAGAGCTGACGGTAGATTGCGCTCGTCCAGCGGTAAACACTGTCCAAGAACCAGCGCTCTTCACGAAAGCAGAGGTAGGCGCTTGATAAGGCCACTAGCGCCGCTCCCACCATGTCCATCGGGAAATGCACGCCGAGGTAAATTCGCGCCCAAGCCACCGGCAAACCCAAGAACGCCAGCACAACTCCTGCAAAACGCGGGCGCTGGTGCATCAGAAAACTGAACGCGATGCTCCACAACAAGGTCAGGTGGTCGCTGGGAAAGGAAGAGTCCGCCACATGCGGGATAAAGGAGTTACCCAGGCCCACCATGAAGGGGCGTGGATGCTGCCAAAAAGGCCTATCACCTGGTTGATTAGCAGCCCAGCCAAACCCGAGGCAGTTGCCTCCAGCATCAATTTGCGGGTGCGCTCGCTGCCTCGAAACCATCCGACGATCAAGGCCATTGGTGCCAGCCAGATGGCCTGGTCAGCCAACACCTTGGCAATGGCCAATATGATCGCATTAGGCGTTGCCGGTGCGTTGATAAGAAGGAACAGGGCTTCGTTGATTTCTTGCATGGTGGTCTGGTACCGAATCAGCTGACACCGTCAACATGATCAGAGTGGTTTGAAATTCGTTGAGTGAGGTGGAGTCAGGCCCAAATCAAACAAATCAGTCTTGTTTGTCTTCGTCGCCTTCGCGACCGGCCTTGTCTTCGGCAGAAGAAATGACAGTTCCTTTATCGGCATCCACCTTGACATCAAATACCTTTGTGCCGCTGACAACTTCAACATCAAAAGTCAATCCCGCCTTGGATTGCTCAAGCTCGGCTCGGGTTGCTTTGCCGTTGGCATGCACTTCGGCAGTGGCGATAGCCTGAACGATGGAGACCTTGGCCTGCGCTAAAGCTGCGGACTCGTTCTCCACATTTATTGCGGCATAAGCACCGATGGCAGTCGCAGCAAGGGTGACCGCGATGAGACCAATTTTTGTGTAACGTAGCATTTGATTTCTCCAGTTGGATTCACGCAGATGTTTGCGTGAGCTGGAGAATAGGAGTGTTGACTTAGCTCGGACTGAGGAGTAAGAATGCCACTTTTAAATGCCATAGGGAGTAGCTTTTTTGAACCCCGCTGCGAGCACGAATGCCAACAGTTGTGTCTTGTCGCCGATTTCGGCAAGTTCGATAACGCCCATAGAGGTGAGTAGTGCTTCCATTATTGAGGTTCCAAGGCCCGGCTTAGAGCAATTGACCAAGCGCCTCCCCGGTCAAACCGAAGGCTGCATGGTCAAAGGTCTTGCCGAAGTTTTGCGAGAAGCTTACCTTTGCGCACAAGAGGCATAGCATTGCGGCATCCTCCATGAACTGACCGTGATCGCAAAGAAGCCGGTTGTAGCGCATGGACGGACGCAAAGGGCACGTACATGGGTCACACTCGGGGCAGGCAGCACTTCCGGTTGACCACACGCACTGAATCAGTCTTACGCCACTATATTTACAGAGATTCAAACCAAGCCAATTGGTTCGCGCCCGATGCCGTCTCATGCAAACTCATTGGGGGTAGACCAAGCTGGCAATACTTCGGACTTCACAAAGGTAATATCCAAAAAGTTCAGAGAGACACAAAAAGCAAATGAAATCCGCCCTACGTTCAGTCTTCTTCGCAACCCACTGTGGGCTGATGTTGTATGCGCTTGCACATGCAGGAGCAGAAATTTACGATGGTCCGGCAATTTCGGTATTTCCAGACCACGAAAAGATTGGTAAGTCCTACCCTTTGACGCGGGCCATAGCTGATGGCAAACGCTTGTTCATTACCAAGTTCAACTTGGCAGACGGCGCTGGACGCCCCTTTGCAACCGAACACAACTTCCCGACCCGACGTTCAGAGCCCGGGCCGAGTGTGCAACGCATTGCGGGCCCTGATGCGAGTTCGTGCGCAGGATGCCATAACCAACCAAAAGTTGGCGGTAGTGGAGAGTTCGCCACCAACGTGTTTGTTGCAGCCCCGCAGTTCGGTTCAACGCCAAATGAATCAATCAACGCAGCGTTTGCCAATGAACGCAACACACGCAGCCTTTGGGGAATTGGTGGAATTGAAATTGCAGCCACTGAGATGTCCCGAGAACTGAATCGTCAGCGCGATGCAGCAATGCGCCAAGCGCAAAAAGACGGCCGTAGCGTTGAATTGAAGCTCACTGCAAAGGGTGTTCAGTTCGGCACCATTGTTGTCACGCCCGAGGGTGATTTGGATTCAACCAGGCTCGAAGGAATCAGCCCTGACCTTGTGATCAAGCCATTCAACGCCAAGGGAACCGTCGTATCCATTCGGGATTTC
>CANFNO010000004.1 GCA_947447845.1 Burkholderiales bacterium
CTGGAACGCGAATACGCAGTGCGCGTGCTAGGCGCACTGACCAAGGATGAAAAGCAGATGCTGCTGTCTGGCGTCAAACTTGACGACGGCATGGCGCAGTTTGGCACGATCGAAGACGGCGGGGGCGAAGGCTCCAACTGCTGGTACCGAGTCACCATTTCTGAAGGCCGCAACCGCGAAGTGCGCCGCATGATGGAAGCCGTAGGCCATGCGGTCAGCCGTCTGATCCGTATTCGTTATGGAGCCATGCTCTTGCCGCGCGGACTCAAGCGCGGTGCCTGGATGGAACTCGACGATGCCGATATTCGCGGGCTGATGCAGGCGGCGGGAGGAGTTCGTCCTCCTGGAGAGCGAAGCGAGCAGACGCAGCGTGACGGTCCTGGCGGCAATCGCGGCCCCAGAGGCAATCGCCGTCGTTCCGGTGGTCCACGCGGCAACACCAATACCGGTCCGGGCCGCAATGCGCAGGGCCCGAACGGGGCAGGGCGCAGCGCGCGTCCCGAGCGCTCCTCAGACAGGCCTGCTGGCAATGCACAGCCTGACCCGATGAAGACCTCTCTCGGCTACATCGGTGCCGACAGCTTCAACCGCCAACGCCAGGACCGCGGTCAGCGCCCGGGTGGTAACGGCGGACCCCGGCGGGGCGGCGGCGGTCGGGGTCGGCCCGGTTAATTTTGCAATATCGCGATGCTAAACTCGCAGGCTTTGTCTCTGTCGACAAATTACTCAACTCTGATCAGGAAAATCCATGACTATCGAACGCACTCTCTCCATCATCAAGCCTGACGCCGTTGCCAAAAACGTAATCGGTCAAATCTACGCACGCTTCGAAGCCGCTGGCTTGAAGGTGGTCGCTGCCCGCATGGCGCACCTGTCACGCCGCGAAGCAGAAGCCTTTTACGCCGTGCATGCAGCCCGCCCGTTCTTTAAGGACCTGGTTGAATTCATGATTTCCGGCCCAGTGATGATCCAGGCCCTTGAAGGCGAAAACGCCATCCTGAAGAACCGTGACCTGATGGGCGCTACCGACCCCAAGAAGGCCGACGCCGGCACCATCCGCGCCGATTTCGCCGACAGCATTGATGCAAACGCCGTGCACGGCTCTGACGCTGCGGAGACTGCGGCTGCAGAAATCGCATTTTTCTTCCCCGGCGCTAACGTTTTCTCACGTTAAACCATGTGATGACAGCCAACCTGCTTGATTACGATCTGGACGGATTGGCTGCTTTTTGCGAGCGGCTGGGTGAGAAGCGCTTCCGCGCAACCCAGTTGTTTCGCTGGATTCATCAAAAAGGCGCTGCCAATTTTGATGACATGACGGATTTGGCCAAGTCCTTGCGCGAAAAGCTCAAGACAACGGCACATCTTCAAGCTCCTCCGGTTATTTCCCAGCACATTTCTACGGATGGCACCATTAAATGGCTGTTTGACGTAGGCGGTGGCAATGCCGTTGAGACAGTATTTATTCCTGAAGATGATCGAGGCACGCTGTGTGTGTCGTCGCAGGCTGGTTGTGCAGTCGGCTGCCGATTTTGTTCCACTGGGCATCAGGGTTTTAGCCGCAACCTGACCTCTGCCGAAATTATTGGGCAACTCTGGTTTGCCGAGCATTTCTTGCGCAAACACCTGGGCGTGGATGAGCGCGTCATCTCTAATGTGGTGATGATGGGCATGGGCGAGCCGCTGCAAAATTACCAGCCCGTAGTGCAGAGCCTGCGCATCATGTTGGACGACCACGGCTATGGTCTTTCGCGCCGCCGCGTGACCGTGTCCACCTCCGGTGTCGTGTTGAAGATGGATCGCCTGGGGCAGGATTGCCCTGTTGCTTTGGCGGTTTCCTTGCATGCTCCCAATGATGCGCTGCGCGACAATCTGGTGCCACTCAACCGAACTTACCCGTTGGCAGAGTTGATGCAGGCTTGCCAGCGGTACCTGCAACATGCACCTCGTGACTTCATCACCTTTGAGTACTGCATGCTCGACGGCGTAAACGACACCCCTGCGCATGCCGAGGAACTTGTGCAGTTAGTTCAGGCCTATGGCAAGAACGGCTGGTGCAAGCTCAACCTGATTCCTTTCAATCCTTTTCCTGCGTCGGGTCTTAAGCGCTCCAGTAACAATGCTGTGCTGAGTTTTGCAAAAATATTGACTGCTGCAGGAATCATCACTACGGTGCGAAAAACCCGAGGCGATGATATCGATGCCGCATGCGGACAGTTGGCCGGTGACGTTCAGGACCGCACTTCGGTTGGTAAACGCATGGCCAAACAGCGCACGATTGCGCTCATCCCCGTGTTTGATGCGGTGCCAGCAATATTGAAAGAGACAAGACCAAGATGACAACGCGAACCGTGCAGTCTGTTTCACTTTCCGTGTGGTTGGGGCTCTTCGCTTCATTGCTTCTGAGCAGTGGTTTGACTGGATGTGCCGGTAACGGTCCCTCGGCCACAAGCACCCACGAATCATTTACTGACTCGGATGAGCCCGAGAGTCGCAAGCGGGCTACCAATCGCCTGAAACTTGCCGTTTTGTATTTTCAGGACGGCAAAAATAACTTCGCTTTGGACGAAGTAAAACAAGCCATTCAGATCGATCCCAACTGGTTTGAGCCCTATGGCATGCGCGGTGTGATCTACATGCAAACCAGCGACTATGCGCTGGCCGAACTTAGTTTCCAGAAGGCTCTGTCCATCAATCCAAACTCGTCGGACATAAAGCACAACTACGGTGTTCTGCTTTGCAAGATGAAACGACCCGTGGAAGGGTTGAAGATGTTTGGCACCGCGTTGGCAGACCCGGGGTATGGGCAACGTTCCAAGACTTGGCAAGAGCAGGCCAACTGCCAACTTGCAATAGGGCAGAAAGCTGAGGCGGAAGATAGCTTTATGCGTTCTTACGAGCTCGATGCAGGCAACCCTGTAACGGGCTTTCAGCTAGCCAATCTGCTCTTTCAGCGTGGAGAGTTGGCTCGGGCGCAGTTTTACGCACGACGCGTAAACAATGGCGAACGTGCATCTGCAGAGTCATTGTGGCTGGGTATCAAGATCGAGCGAAGCCTGGGTAGCAAGGATGCCCAGGCTCAGCTTGAAGCGCAGTTACGCAAGCGTTTTGCCCAATCGCGTGAAGTGCTCGCCTTGGAGCGTGGAGCATTCAATGAATGAACAGTCTCAGGTGAATTTTGGCTCGAAGCCCGACGCCGCAGGGCAGACGGCAGGCATGATGTTGCGGAGCGCTCGTGAGGCCTCGGGCTTGCACGTTGCCGCCCTGGCGGTGGCAATGAAGGTGCCGGTAAAAAAGCTAGAAGCCCTTGAAGCGGACCGGCTCGGCGATCTGCCTGATGCGGTATTTGTTCGCGCGCTAGCTGGCAGCATGTGTCGCGCTCTCAAAATTGATCCAGCTCCAATTTTGAGCAAGTTGCCGCAGTCTGCAATGCCCAGACTCGACCGTGATGAACGAGGCATCAACACGCCCTTTGACGTAGCGGGAATGAACTATGGCAATTCCTTGTCGCGCATTGTTTCCCGACCTGCAGCTTTGTGGGTAATCGGTTTACTTGTGGCGGCATTGCTGGTACTTTTTTTCCCTGAAGTGCAGACTGCCAGCAAGGCGGTTATGGCTCAGCTTCCTGCTGCAGAAAACGCTACCTCCAGCAATCCTGCTGTGACCCAATCCACAAGCAATCTTCCGTCAGCCGTCAAAGCTGAGGTTGCAGTTTCCGCGGTTAGCGCGCCTGGCGTTGCAGCACCCGCACTGGATAAGGTTGCTTCAGAAGGTGTAGCCATCGCCGCGACAGCGGCTACCTTACCCTTACAGGCGCCCGATTCGACTGGTGACCTTCTGGTGTTCAAGGCCAAATCTTCGGCTTGGGTCCGTGTTAGCGACTCCAAAGGCGCGGTTCAGTTTGAAAAGACTTTGGTGGCCGGTGAAAGTGCCACGGCTTCTGGAGTACTTCCACTGGCAATTGTTGTGGGCAATGTGGCGGCGACCGAAATGTTGTTGCGCGGACAAGCCTTCAATTTGGAAGAAGTTGCCAAGAACAATGTTGCCCGTTTTGAGGTGAAGTGATGCAAGAGCAAAAGCCTATTGAGTTGGCGTCGCCGCGCGTGCGGACCTCGCTCCGCGCTAATGTCGTGTGGGGAAGTCGGGTGGTGTCCGTCGGTGGTGGTGAGCCTGTTCGAGTTCAATCCATGACCAATACTGACACCGAGCAGGCTGTCGAAACAGCCCTGCAGGTGAAAGAGTTGGCACTGGCTGGTTCCGAGATGGTGCGCATCACAGTCAACACGCCCGAGGCTGCCAAGGCAGTTCCTTACATCCGCGAGCAATTGGACCGGATGGGCATTGATGTGCCTTTGATTGGTGACTTCCATTTCAACGGTCATCGTCTTTTGTCGGAATTCCCGGACTGCGCGCAGGCGCTGTCCAAGTACCGCATCAATCCCGGCAATGTAGGTAAGGGTGATAAGCGCGATCGACAGTTTGGCCAGATGATCGAAGTCGCTGCCCGTTGGAACAAGGCAGTTCGAATTGGTGTTAACTGGGGCAGCCTGGACCAGGAATTGCTGGCATCCATGATGGACGAAAACAGCCGACGCGCAACGCCCTGGGACGCCAAGCCGGTCATGTACGAGGCACTCATCACATCGGCTATTGAATCGGCCGAGCGCGCGGTTGAAATGGGGTTGCCAGCCCATCAAATTATGTTGTCATGCAAAGTCAGTGGCGTGCGCGACCTGATTGCGGTGTACCGGGAACTCGGCAAGCGCTGCAACTATGCACTGCACCTGGGCCTTACGGAAGCCGGTATGGGTACCAAAGGAACCGTGGCCTCTGCTGCCGCTTTGGCTGTCTTGTTGCAGGAGGGTATTGGCGACACCATCCGCGTCTCGTTGACCCCTGCACCGGGCGAATCGCGCACGCAGGAAGTGGTGATTGCTTCCGAAATTTTGCAATCCCTGGGACTGCGGACATTTGTGCCCAGTGTCACGGCCTGTCCAGGCTGCGGTCGTACAACCAGCACCACATTTCAGGAATTGACCCAACAAATCGACGACTTTCTGCGCGCACAAATGCCAGTCTGGCGCGAGCGGTTCCCAGGCGTTGAACACCTTAAGGTGGCCGTAATGGGCTGCATCGTCAACGGCCCTGGCGAAAGCAAGCATGCCGATATTGGCATCAGCTTACCGGGAACCGGGGAAGCACCGGCCGCGCCCGTGTTTATCGATGGCGAGAAACGCATGACCCTGCGCGGCGAAAATATCGCCACTGATTTTCAGAAAGTGGTTGAAGACTACATCCTGCAGCGCTTTGGCGCAGCCAACGCACCTGCTTGAACACATTCCAAGGCATGAACGAAAAAATTGCACCACGCAAAGTGGAAAAGCTGGTTGCCGTCAAAGGCATGAACGACATTCTCCCGCCCGATTCCGCGCGCTGGGAAGCATTGGAGGAGCGCGTGCGCAAACTGATGCACCGCTTTGCCTATGAGAATGTGCGTACACCCATCGTTGAGCCGACAGCACTTTTTGTGCGCGGTTTGGGTGAGGTCACCGATATTGTCGAGAAGGAGATGTACTCCTTTGATGATCGCCTGAATGGCGAGGCCCTGACCTTGCGCCCGGAGAACACGGCAGGTGTGGTGCGGGCCGCGATTGAACACACACTGCTCTACAACGGTGGCAAGCGCCTTTATTACATGGGGCCGATGTTCCGCCACGAGCGCCCGCAGCGCGGACGCTACCGTCAGTTTCACCAGATTGGCGCAGAAGCGCTTGGTTTTGGCGGAGGGGACGTCGACGCCGAACTGATCCTGATGGCACATGCGCTATGGAAGGAATTGGGCCTGACCGGCGTGGAACTGCAACTCAATAGTCTGGGGCAGCCCGAAGAACGCAATCTGCACCGTACCGCCCTGATCCAACACTTCGAAGCCCACTTTGAAGTGCTGGATGAAGAGGCCAAGCGACGCCTGCACCGAAATCCGCTGCGACTGCTGGACAGCAAGAACCCTGCCATGCAAGCGGTGATTGAGGCTGCACCGCGCCTGCTGGACTTTTTGGGCGAAGCGTCCAAAGCCCATCTCCAGACGGTGACTGATATCTTGCAGGCCAACGGCGTGGAGTACTCCATCAATCCCCGCCTTGTGCGCGGCATGGACTACTACAACCTCACGGTTTTTGAATTCGTCACTACCCAATTGGGATCCCAAGGCACCATTTGTGGCGGCGGTCGGTACGACTACCTATTTGAACAAGTGGGTGGTAAGCCTGCACCCGCAGTGGGGTGGTCCATAGGCATGGAGCGTGTATTGGAACTGCTAAAGGAGTTGGATATTGGCGAAAAAGCGCCCACATTGGATGCCTATGCCATTGTGTCAGACACTACTTTTATGCCCACAGTGATGGTCTGTTTGCAAAATTTGCGTGCGAGGGGCGTATCAGTCTCGATGCAAGCGGCAAATGCGGAGGGCATGGCCAGCATGAAGTCTCAGTTCAAACGTGCGGATGCTTCTGGCGCCCGTTTCGCCCTGATTTTTGGCGCTGACGAAATGGCAAAGGGCGTGGTTACCGTCAAGGCTCTGCGTGACTCAAGCATTGCCCAACAGAGCCGTGCACTGGGTGAGATTGCCCAATGGGGCAAGAGCCTACAATCCAACGCTTAACTTAATAGTCCCATGGCAAATAATTTAGACCTCGAAGAACAAGAGCAGCTTGATGAGATCAAGCACTTCTGGAAACAATACGGCAACGCCATCACCTGGGTTTTGATCGTTGTGCTAGGCGCCTACGCGGCCTGGAACGGTTACCAGTACTGGCAGCGCAGTCAGGCTGCACAAGCTGCAGCCATGTTCGATGAGATTGAAAAGGTATCTCGTGAGGGCGATGCAGATAAATTAGCCCGCGCATTCGCTGAAATGAAGGACCGTTTTGCGTCCACGGCATATGCTCAACAGGCGGGTTTATTGGTTGCAAGGTCTCAGTACGATTTGGGCAAATTGGATGAAGCCAAGGCCACGCTAACTTGGGTTTCCGAAAAATCGGCTGACGCGGGCTACGCTTCTGTGGGACGTTTGCGCCTGGCTGGAGTTTTGATGGATGCTAAATCCTATGACGAAGCCTTGAAGGTGTTGGACAGTGGAGTAGCTGAAGAGTTCGCCGCGTTGCAGGCAGACCGGCGCGGCGACATTTACCTTGCACAAGGCAAGAAGCCTGAAGCCAAAGCCCAATATTTGAAGGCGTTCAAAGCTTTCGATGAACGCACAGATTACCGCCGTTTGGTGCTAGTCAAGCTCAATAGCCTGGGTGTTGATCCTCTGGATGATGCCGGGACCAAGCCAGCAGGCGGCGAAAAAGGCGCATCGTCCAAGTGAGTTTTTTTTTAGTTCGGGGAAACCTGGTAATGCGTAATTTTTTCGCGGTGGCTTTGGTTGCATTGTTGGTTGCTTGTGCCAGCACGGATCGACCCAAACCCTCTCCCCTGGCTGCCAATGTCCCACTCTTGGGGGTGCGATCAGCTTGGACTTCTACCGTGGGGCCCGTGGACTTTGCACTCGACGTGCGCGTAGTTGAAGGACGTGCCTATCTTGCCAGTTCAGCCGGGACTGTGGCCGCACTGGATACACAAACGGGTGCCGATGTATGGCGCCTGGCGCTAGGTACCCCGCTCAGCGCAGGGGTTGGTAGCGACGGTCGATATAGCGCAGTAGTAACCCGAGCCAATGAACTTGTGGTGCTCGATGGCGCCAAGGTTGCTTGGCGGCAAAAGTTGAAAGCACTTACCCTGACTGCACCATTGGTTGCCGGAGGACGGATTTTCGTTCTCTCAAGCGACCGTAGTGTTAATGCATTTGATGCTGCCAGTGGTCAGAAATTGTGGCAACAACAAAAAACCGGAGAGGCGCTTGTACTTGGGCAGGCTGGTTTAATCACTGCGGTTGGAGATACGCTGGTGGTGGGCTTTGGTAATCGCTTGACCGGCCTGAACCCGCTCAATGGCAGTGCCCGGTGGGAAACGCCGGTGGTTAGTGCTCGGGGTACCAATGAGGTCGAGCGGTTGAACGATGTCGTTGCCGGTTTCAGCCGCCTAGGCAGCGAATTGTGCGTGAGAGCCTTTCAATATGCCGTGGCTTGCGTTGACGCTGGCAATGGCCGCATGCAGTGGACAAAACCTGCTAACGGCAGCAACGGAGTTGCGGGCGATGCCAACATGGTCTATGGGTCTGATAGCGACGGTCGCCTAGCCGCGTGGAATCGCAAGGATGGAGAGAAAGCCTGGACATTGGATCGCTATCGATTTCGTGTGCTGAGTGCTCCATTGGTAGCGGGTGGATCACTGATCGTTGGTGATGACTCAGGCAACGTGCACTTCCTCGCCAAACAAGATGGTGCACCATTAAACCGGATCGTCACTGACGATTCCGGCCTGTCTGTGGCGCCCGTAATGGCCGGCACGACCTTGCTGGTTGTGAGCCGTCGTGGCTCCGTCTATGCGTTCCGGCCTGAGTAGGCTGTATATAAAGCCTCTATGAAACCCGTAATCGCGCTGGTCGGCCGACCCAATGTCGGTAAGTCGACCCTCTTCAATCGCCTGACGAAAACCCGGGACGCCATCGTGGCCGACTATGCGGGTCTAACCCGCGACCGCCACTATGGAACCGGTGTACAGGGCAAACATGAGTACATCGTGATCGATACGGGCGGCTTCGAGCCCGATGCCGCCTCAGGCATATACAAGGAAATGGCCAAGCAGACACGGCAGGCTGTGGCGGAGGCTGATGTGGTCGTGTTTGTGGTCGATGCCCGAGCCGGTGTATCTTCACATGACCACGACATTGCAAAGTATTTGCGCAAACTCAGCAAGCCTTGCCTTCTCGTGGCCAATAAGGCCGAGGGCATGACCACGGGTGTTCAACTCGGAGAGTTCTTTGAGTTGGGCCTAGGCGAGGTGGTTCCGGTGTCCGCAGCCCATGGGCAGGGCATTCGCACTTTGGTGGAGTTGGCACTCGAGCCTATGCACCTTAGCGATGACGATGCACCTGAGGCCGAGCAAGATCCGTCGGTTATCAAATTGGCTGTCGCTGGGCGACCGAATGTCGGCAAGTCCACTCTGATCAATACCTGGCTGGGTGAAGAACGTTTGGTTGCTTTTGACTTGCCTGGCACCACGCGCGACGCGATCTCTGTCCCATTTGAACGTGATGGTCAGCGTTTCGAATTGGTGGATACCGCTGGTTTGCGTCGCAAGGGCAAGGTGTTTGAGGCCATCGAGAAGTTCTCGGTCGTCAAGACGTTGCAGGCTATTGAGTCTGCCAGCGTAGCCTTGCTTTTGATCGATGCAACCCAAGGTGTGACAGATCAGGATGCCCACATCGCGGGCTATATTTTGGAATCTGGTCGCGCCGTTGTCATTGCCGTAAATAAGTGGGATGCAGTCGACGAATATCAGCGCGAACTCGTCAAGCGTTCACTGGAGACCCGTATGGGTTTTCTTAAGTTCGCAACAGTGCATTTCATCTCCGCTCAGAAGCGTCAGGGCCTGGGTCCTTTATGGGATTCCATTGCACAGGCGCATCGTTCGGCCAACTGCAAAATGCCAACGCCAGTATTGACGCGCCTGCTTCTGGAAGCGGTTCAGTTCCAAACGCCCAAGAAAACCGGCATGTACCGGCCCAAGCTGCGTTACGCCCACCAGGGTGGCATGAATCCGCCGATCATCATCATTCATGGCAATTCGTTGGAACATGTGACCGAGGCTTACAAGCGCTTTCTTGAGGGTCGATTCCGAAAGGAATTTAACTTGGTAGGTACGCCATTGCGCATTCAGATGAAGAGCGCATCCAACCCATATGCTGACAAGGAATGAACAAGGGCTTCTTTACTGTTAATTTGCTGCGTCGTTTCAGTCTGGCTCAGTAAATGTGCTATCGTTAACGCTTATCAATTTTTTCGAACACGGAAAATATCGTGAATAATAAAGGCCAACTCTTGCAAGACCCGTTCCTCAACGCATTGCGTAGGGAACATGTACCGGTATCCATTTATTTGGTAAACGGTATCAAATTGCAAGGTCAAATCGAATCGTTTGATCAATATGTGGTGTTGTTGCGTAACACGGTGACCCAAATGGTCTACAAGCATGCAATTTCTACCATCGTCCCAGGTCGTGCAGTGGCATTCAGTGCTGGCGGCAGTGAAGAGCAAACTCCTGCTGCTTGACCGGAAGGCAGAGACTGAGGCTGGCGCTACGGCGGCACGGCTCGCACTTTGACCGACACTTCACAGAAACAGAAAGCCCTCACAATTCTTGTCGGCGTTGATCTTGGATTGCCCAATTTCGATAGCGAACTGGAAGAGTTGGGGTTGTTGGCGCAGACCGCCGGTATGCAACCGGTGGCGCGCGTCACATGCAAGCGTCGGGCACCCGATGCTGCGCTGTTTATTGGTTCGGGCAAGGCTGACGAAATCAAATTGCTGGCAGCCCAAGTAGGGGCGACGGAAGTTTTGTTTGACCAGTCTCTGAGTCCAGGTCAGCAGCGTAATCTTGAGCGGCATTTGGAAATGCCGGTTAACGACCGTACGTTTCTCATTCTTGAAATTTTCGCTCAGCGTGCACGCAGTCACGAAGGCAAACTGCAGGTCGAACTGGCTCGATTGCAATATTTGAGCACTCGACTGGTGCGTCGTTGGTCGCACTTGGAGCGGCAGAGCGGCGGTATTGGCATGCGAGGCGGCCCCGGTGAAGCGCAAATTGAACTGGACAGGCGCATGATTGGCGAGACCATTAAGCGAACCAAAGAGCGTCTGGCGAAGGTCAAGAAGCAGCGCCAGACCCAGAGACGCCAGCGCGAGCGCCGTGATGCTTTCAATATTTCACTAATCGGCTACACCAATGCTGGTAAATCCACATTGTTCAATGCCCTGGTCAAGGCGCGCGCTTACGCTGCAGATCAGCTATTTGCCACGCTGGACACCACCACCCGCCAACTCTATTTGGGTGAGGCTGGCCGTTCGGTGTCGCTGTCTGATACGGTTGGCTTTATCCGTGATTTGCCGCACGGACTGGTGGATGCATTTCAAGCCACACTACAAGAGGCAATCGATGCAGATTTGCTGCTGCACGTGGTCGACGCGTCCAACGAAGGTTATGTGGAGCAAATTGCCCAAGTGCAACGTGTGCTGACTGAAATTGGCGCGCAGGACATTCCCCAACTGTTGGTATTCAACAAGATCGATGCTTTGGGCTCTGACCAGCAACCGCTTCGCTTGGTCGATGAGTACGAGATTGAGGGTGTGCAAACGCCTCGCGTTTTTGTCAGTGCCAAAGGCATGCAAGGGGTGGCAGAGTTACGACAAAAGCTGTCTTCGATTGTGAGTGTGGCGGTGCGCACGGAGCCGATGACGTCCGATATCCGTTTGGATGACCCTGAAAATGACGGGGCTGCATCGTGATTGGGCACAATCGGGGTTCGGCCAATAAAGTTGATGCAATGAAATTTCTATTTTCCCGGTTTGACTGGAGCCTGCCCGCGCAGAGACTTCAGCGCATGTTTAATTTGAACGATTCCCGCTGGGGCCGCGGAGAAGACAAGTCAGGCGAGCCTGGCAAGTCTGCTGATACGGCGCCAGACACGGAGCCGCCCAAACTCCCGACACCTGATCGGCGACCAGTATCTGCCAGTTCAGGCCCGCCGGACCTGGATGAGTTGTGGCGCGATTTCAACCGTAAGCTTGGTGGCCTGTTTGGTGGTAAGCAATCAGGCGGTCAGGGCGGCGGAAACGGTAGTTCTGGCGGTGGTTTCCAACCAGATATGAAGAACGCCGGTGTCGGTATTGGCTTGATACTGGGCGTGCTGTTACTAATCTGGCTGGGCACCGGATTTTTCATCGTGCAGGAAGGCCAGCAAGCGGTAATCACGCAGTTTGGACGCTACAAGTCCACTGTCGGCGCTGGTTTTCAGTGGCGCATGCCATACCCGGTTCAGCGCCACGAGTTGGTATTTGTGACGCAAATTCGATCGGTCGACATTGGCCGCGACACCGTGCTTAAAGCCACAGGCTTGAAAGAATCGGCAATGCTGACCCAGGACGAGAACATTCTGGACATTAAATTTGCGGTGCAATATCGCTTGAGCGATGCGCGCGCTTTTTTGTTCGAGAGCAAGAATCCGACTGATGCCGTGGTGCAAGCCGCGGAAACTGCCGTGCGTGAAGTTATCGGGCGCATGAAGATGGACGCAGCCCTGTCAGAAGAGCGCGACCAGATTGCACCCCAGGTCCGCAAGCTGATGCAGGATATTCTGGACCGCTACAAGGTCGGTGTGGAGGTCGTGGGTATCAATTTGCAGCAGGGTGGTGTTCGTCCGCCAGAGCAGGTGCAGGCATCTTTTGACGATGTTCTCAAAGCCGGACAAGAGCGTGAACGTTCCAAAAACGAGGCGCAGGCCTACGCTAACGATGTGATTCCGCGCGCTGTAGGTTCAGCCTCGCGCTTGAAGGAAGAAGCAGACGCCTACAAGGCCCGTGTCGTTGCCCAAGCGCAAGGCGATGCCCAGCGTTTCCGCTCGGTCTTTGCCGAGTACCAAAAAGCACCCCAAGTAACTCGGGATCGAATGTACCTGGACACCATGCAACAGATTTATGGCAACGTGACCAAGGTTATCGTGGAGTCGCGCCAAGGCTCAAGTTTGCTGTATTTGCCTCTGGACAAGATTTTGCAAGCCGGTGCCGGCAATGGTTCTGCTGACGCTGCGCTACCAGCCGGCGCCACCGTGGTGCCTGCACTGCCTGCGGTCAATAACGCTGCCCCCGACGCCCGGACCCGCGATGCTGCGCGTACCCGTGAACGTGACGTACGCTAGGAGCACCTGATGAATCGTATAGGACTAATTCTTTCTTCGTTGCTGGTGCTCATCGTGCTGGCCAGCTCCACCTTGTTTGTGGTTGATCAACGCCAATTTGGTGTGGTTTATGCCTTGGGTCAGATCAAGGAGGTCATCACTGAACCCGGTTTGAACATCAAATTGCCGCCCCCGTTCCAGAATGTTTCATACATTGACAAACGCTTGCTGACGCTTGATAGCACAGACTCCGAGCCCATGCTAACTGCCGAAAAGCAGCGTGTGGTGATTGATTGGTATGTGCGCTGGCGTATTACCGAGCCAACCGAGTACATCCGCAACGTGGGTTTAAATGAAGGTGCCGGTGCCAGCCAACTCAACCGCGTGGTGCGCAATGCTTTCCAGGAGGAGATCAACAAGCGCACCGTCAAGGAACTGCTGTCTCTCAAGCGTGAGGCCTTAATGGCCGACGTGAAAGCAGAGGTATTGGACAAAGTGCGTGGCACCAAGCCCTGGGGCGTGGATGTGGTGGATGTGCGCATTACCCGCGTTGACTACGTAGAAGCTATTACCGAGTCGGTTTATCGCCGAATGGAAGCCGAACGCAAACGCGTTGCCAACGAATTGCGCTCCACGGGAGCAGCTGAAGGCGAGAAGATTCGGGCAGATGCCGATCGCCAACGTGAAGTGACGATTGCCAATGCTTACCGCGATGCCCAGAAGATCAAGGGCGAGGGTGATGCAGAGGCTTCGCGCATTTACGGCGAAGCTTTTGGCAAGGATCCTCAGTTCGCCCAGTTCTACCGCAGTCTGGATGCCTATAAGGCCAGCTTTGCCAACAAGAGCGATGTGATGGTGCTCGACCCGTCCTCCAGTGAGTTCTTCAAAGTGTTCCGCAATGGCGGCTCGGGTGCTAACAGCATGCCCGCCAAAAAGTAACGACGGGCCTAGTTGTGGATAGCGATACCTTGTGGATGGCCCTAGCACTTGTGCTGGTGATTGAGGGCCTGTTTCCTTTTATTTCACCGGCCAACTGGCGCCGAATGTTTGCCCAACTATTGCAGATGTCGGATGCGCAGATCCGAATGTTCGCCATGGTCAGCATTTCGGTTGGCTTATTGATGATTTGGTTGCTCGGCTCCTGAAATTCGGGTCGTAGCCCGGTAAAATCGCTGTTTTAACAGCCTTCATCAATTACATGTCTGCTTGGGTCCTCCCGGATCACATTGCCGATGTGCTGCCTTCCGAGGCCCGCCACATCGAAGAAATACGTCGAGATCTGCTGGACATGGCGCGTTGCTATGGCTATGAGCTTGTCATGCCGCCTCTGCTTGAGCATCTGGAATCGCTGCTTTCGGGCACCGGTGAAGCGCTGGATTTGCAAACCTTCAAACTCGTTGATCAGCTCTCCGGTCGCATGATGGGTTTGCGTGCCGACAGCACGCCCCAGGTTGCGCGCATCGACGCCCATTTGCTAAACCGCCACGGTGTTGCTCGCTTGTGCTACTGCGGACCGGTGTTACACGCCCGCCCGGGTGGTCCCCACGCCAGCCGCGAGCCGCTGCAGTTTGGCGCCGAACTGTATGGCCATGCCGGCCTTGAAGCTGATCTGGAAATATTGACCTTGGCACTGGATGCGTTGCGCTCTGCCAACGTGGGTCGATTGACGGTTGATTTGGCAGATGCGCGCATCGTCAGTGCATTGTTGAGTGCCTCGGGTCTATCTTCTGCCGCGCAAGATCAGGCACATGCTGCCCTTGCCGGCAAGGATGCCACTGAACTTCACGCAATAACCAGCGGATGCCAACCGGTCATCGCAACGGCAATCCAAAGCCTGGTTGGGTTATACGGCGACGTAACAGTGTTAGACCAGGCTGCCAAATCGCTGCCTGCATTGCCTGAGGTGCTACAGGCTTTGAGCGAACTGAAGTGGCTGGACAGCCATATCGCCATTGCCTTTGATGACGTGAAGGTCAGCTTCGATCTGGCCGACCTGCGCGGCTACGCCTATTACACCGGCACTCGGTTTTCGATTTACGCAGAGGGTGCGCACGACGCGCTGGCCCGTGGCGGACGCTACGACGAAGTGGGTTCGGTGTTCGGGCGCAAGCGTCCTGCCGTGGGCTTTAGCCTGGACGTAAAGGAGTTGGCCAATTCGGCCAAGCTTCGCCCCTTGCGGGCCGCCATTCGTGCTCCTTGGGGTGAAGATGCGCAATTGCGTCTAGCTATAGCCGCGCTGCGCCAGCAAGGTGAGACCGTGGTTTGCGTGCTGCCTGGGCATGAGAGCGAAGTTGATGAATTCCAATGCGATCGCGAGTTAAAAAAGCTCGCCGGTCAATGGTCCGTGAAAGCAATTTAAGAGCACATCCATGAATACAACAAAAGGTCGAAATGTAGTGGTCGTTGGTACCCAATGGGGCGACGAAGGCAAGGGCAAGCTGGTTGATTGGCTTACCGAAAGTGCGCAGGGTGTCGTGCGCTTTCAAGGTGGTCACAACGCAGGCCACACCTTGGTTATTAACGGTGTCAAAACGGCCTTGCATTTAATTCCCAGCGGCATCATGCGCCCGGGCGTGAAGTGCTACATCGGCAACGGAGTGGTTCTGTCGGCTGCCAAACTGTTCGAGGAAATTGAAGGTTTGGAAAAGGCCGGCGTCATCGTGCGTGACCGTCTGCGCGTGAGTGAAGCCTGTCCGTTGATTCTGGCTTTCCACGTGGCGTTGGATCTGGCGCGCGAAGTGGCCCGTGAAAAAGGTGGCAGCGCCAAGATCGGCACCACCGGTCGCGGTATCGGCCCGGCTTACGAAGACAAGATTGCTCGCCGCGCCCTGCGTGTGCAAGACCTCAAACATCCCGAGCGTTTCGCTACCAAGCTGCGCGAACTGCTTGACTTGCACAACCATGTGCTCACGACCTATCTGAGCTCCGAAGCTTTTGATTTTGGTGAAACGCTCAAGCCTTTTATGGAAAATGGTCGTGTGCTGTTCGAGCCCGTGTATGCCCAGGCAATGCAGCATGCTGAACTGCTCAAGCCCATGATTGCGGACGTTTCCCGTGAATTGAACGAAGCCAATTTGCACGGCGCCAATCTGCTGTTTGAAGGTGCACAGGGCACGCTGCTCGACGTTGATCACGGCACCTATCCTTATGTGACTTCCAGTAACTGTGTGGCCGGCAATGCGGCCGCTGGCTCGGGCGTCGGACCCGGTATGTTGCATTACGTGCTGGGCATTACCAAGGCCTATTGCACGCGCGTGGGAGGCGGGCCGTTTCCCACCGAACTGGATTGGGAAACTCCGGGCACTCCCGGCTATCACATGAGCACAATAGGCGCTGAAAAGGGCGTGACCACCGGCCGCTCACGTCGTTGCGGCTGGTTTGACGCGGCATTGCTCAAGCGCTCAGCTCAGGTGAATGGCCTATCGGGTCTGTGCATCACCAAGCTCGACGTACTTGATGGATTGAAAGAGTTGATGTTGTGCACCGGCTATGAAATGGATGGTGAGAAGATCGACATCCTGCCCATGGGCGCGGACGATATTGAGCGCTGCACGCCCATTTATGAAGTCATGGAAGGCTGGAGCGACAGTACCGTGGGCGTTACCCAATACGACAAACTGCCGGTGGCCGCGCGCCTGTATTTGCAGCGCATCGAACAGGTGACCGGTGTTCCGATCCACATGGTGTCCACCAGCCCGGACCGCGATCACACCATCATGATGCGTCACCCCTACCTGGCCGAATAGGCCGTGGGCGAATCCCAGTTCTGCAGGCGAACCCCCTATACACAGGAGCAAACACGATGTTGACTGAAGACGGTAAGCACCTCTATGTGAGTTACGACGAGTACCACAACTTGATTGAAAAACTGGCGATCAAGATTTTTCAGTCTGGTTGGGAGTTCGACACCATCCTGTGCCTGGCACGCGGCGGCATGCGTCCCGGTGACATTTTGTCGCGCGTGTTTGATAAGCCTTTGGCCATCATGTCAACCAGTTCCTACCGTTCCAATGCAGGTACACAGCAAGAGAATCTGGACATCGCCCACTACATCACCACGCCAAAAGGCGAGATTGCCGGGCGCGTGTTGTTGGTAGATGACTTGGCTGATTCAGGCGTCACTCTCAACGCCGTGATTCACCAGCTAAAGAACAACTACAAGCCCATTACCGAATTGCGCAGCGCCGTGATTTGGACCAAGGCTTTGTCCAAGTTCACGCCGGATTACTCAGTCGAGTTTTTGCACACCAATCCCTGGATACATCAACCATTTGAAAGCTACGACGCCTTGCGTCCACAGCAACTAATTGAAAAGTGGAGCGTCTAGAAATATGACCCTCAAGCTCCCCCACTGTGTGTGGGTCGCGGCCCCCCAAGGGGACGCGTTTCGCCTTGGGGCGGCCCGGCGGCGAAACATTGCCCCCACGCTTTGCGCATAAGTAAATATGTCCCATCCAGTCACCGATCTGATTCACCACGCATACGTTCCACCCGTTGGCTTTGAGGCGCCGCAACCCGGTGTCTTCAAGGCATCGACGGTTATTTTTCCTTCTGTGGCCGCCATGCGCAGTCGGGAATGGAAAGACAAGTCGGCCTATACCTACGGTCTGCACGGCACGCCCACGTCCTATCAGTTGGAAGAGCGTCTGTGCACGCTTGAAGGCGGCTTGCAGTGCGTGTTGGTGCCCAGTGGTTTGGCTGCGCTAGGACTGGTGGCTCTTTCGGTGCTTAAGGCAGGTGACGAAGTCTTGCTTCCTGACAATGTTTATGGACCCAACAAAGCATTGGTCGAGGGCGAATTGATGCACTGGGGAATCACCCATCAGTACTACGACCCGATGGACCCGCAAGACCTGGAAGCCCAGATTTCGAGCCGGACAAAACTGGTTTGGCTGGAGGCCGCCGGCTCAGTCACTCTGGAATTTCCAGATCTGCTTGCGCTGGTGCAAATTTGCAAGCAGCGCAAGGTACTGACAGCCCTGGACAATACTTGGGGTGCGGGGCTTGCTTTCAAGCCCTTTGATTTGGTGCCGGACGAATCGCCTGCGCTGGGTGTGGACATTTCAGCCCACGCACTGACCAAATATCCCAGTGGCGGCGGCGATGTGCTGATGGGTAGCGTCATAACCCGTGACCCCGCGTTGCACTTGCGCATCAAGCTCACCCACATGCGATTTGGGCTGGGCGTGGGCATGAACGATGTGGAGGCGATATTGCGCGCTCTGCCTAGCATGGCGCTGCGCTACCGGGCCCACGACGAGGTAACGCGTGCACTGGCACTGTGGGCCGATACGCAGCCCGAGTTCGTGCAAGTGCTGCATCCATCCTTGCCAGGCTCACCTGGGCATATGCATTGGAAGGCACTTTGCGTCAACGGAATCGGTGGTGCAGCGGGACTATTCAGCGTGATGCTAGATGAACGTTTCAGTCAGGTTCAGACAGATGCCTTTTGCGATGCACTCAAGTTGTTCAAGCTGGGTTACAGCTGGGGTGGACCGATGAGCCTGGTCGTGCCTTACGACTTGGCACAAATGCGCACGAGCTGGCCCGCCTATCTGGAAAAAGGAACCTTGGTGCGTTTTTCAGTCGGGCTTGAAGATGTGCTCGATTTGCAGCAAGACATTAGCCAGGCTCTGCGCGCATTGCGTTAGTCAAGAGCGTGGTTTCGCCGCGCTTGTCAATTCGCTGACGTACTGGTGTTTCCATGAGTAGGCAGAAAGCTTGACACAGGTTAATCTGGGGTCATGAGTTCTCAGACCCGCTTTGAAGCACCCCCTCCTTACGTTCCGCCACCTTCCGAGGCACCCAAAAAGACCATCGTTGTTCTAGCTTTCAGTGCGCCATTGCAATGGCTGCGCTCCGGCTGGAGTGACATGAGGGCACACCCTGTGATCTCAGGGTTCTTTGGTGTCGCGTTCTGGTTGATGGCAGTTTTGCTCGGGGCTGTATTCCGTTCCAGCCCGCAATACACCATGTCGATTGCCTCAGGTTGTCTGTTGGTGGGTCCGTTTCTGGCTCTGGGCCTTTATGAAGTCAGTCGCAGACGAGAGGCAGGCTTGAAGCCGGACCTGATTTCCTCGATTACCTGTTGGAGGAGCCATGTCAAAAGCATGGGCATGTTGGTGCTGGTTCTAATCGTCATGGAACTGCTGTGGGGGCGTGCATCACTGATAGTCTTTGCTGTATTTTTCAATACGGGCATGCCGTCCACCACCGGCGTCATGGAAGCTGTTTTCAATCCGCAGAATTGGGAGTTCGTGGCCGCCTATGCAATTGTGGGCGGTGGTTTTGCTGCTCTGGTTTTTTCCATCTCGGCAGTCTCCATCCCGATGATTTTGGATCGCGATACCGATGCCATCTCAGCCGCCATCACCAGCCTCGAAGTCATGTTTCACAACACTTTTGTGATGTTGTTCTGGGGTGCGCTTATTGCGGGATTCATTGCTGTCTCGCTGGTCTTGCCCTTGGGTGTGGGACTATTGATTACCGGCCCTTTGCTGGGTCATGGAACTTGGTACGCCTACCGTGGAGCAGTGCAATGGCCGCAGGATGTTACAGTTCCATGAATTAACGAAAGCAAATCTTGGCAACTCCCAATTACGGTTACGAAAAGCGTCAGAAAGAACTGGCTAAAAAGAAGAAGAAAGAAGAGAAGCTTAAAGCCAAGTCTGAGCGCAAAGTCGGTGATGGCCCCGATGATTCCGGACAGCCGGAAGTTGATGAAGAGCAGCCCCCTGCACCCAGTGCAGAGAGCGCTACCTGATTCGCGTCTTTACTTCAGTAGCTTGATCATGCTAGGCCAGACGTTATTCAGAATAGTCGGATGCGCACTGGCCAAAGGATGGATCCGGTCGGCCTGAAACATCTTCAGAGCATCCGGCCCATCCGCCACACCCTTGAGTAAAAATGGCACCAGCGCCGCCTGCTGGTCCTTTGCCACCTGGCTGAACATGTCTGCGAACTGTTTGGCGTAGGCTTGTCCGTAATTGGGCGGCATCTGCATGCCCAGCAGCAGCACCTTGGCACCCGCGGCCTTTGCAGCAGTTGCCATGGTCTGCAAATTGTCCTGGCTCATGGCAAGTGGCAATCCCCGCAAAGCGTCATTGCCACCAAGTTCAATGATCAACAGCGTCGGCTTGTGTTGAGCTAGCAGGGCCGTCAGGCGGCTGCGCCCGCCCGAGGTGGTATCGCCACTGATACTGGCGTTGACCACGCGCGCAGGAATCTTTTCGTGATCCAGACGCTTTTGCATCAATGCCACCCAGCCCTCACCCCGCTGTAGACCGTACTCGGCGCTGAGAGAGTCACCGAGCACCAGAATCGTGGCGGAACGGGTTGCCGTCACGGTACTTTGCGCAAGACTTGGCCCCGCAAAAAGTGCCGTTAACACAAGCAGGATAAAGTGGCGTCGTATCAATGGGAACTTCATGTCAGATTCAATTATTGCGGTAGAGCATGTTTTCAAGGCCGTTAGCGACTCCACTGGGACATTGGAGATCTTGTCGGATATCGATTTTGCGCTGAATGCGCGTGAGACAGTGTCGATTGTCGGCGCATCCGGCTCAGGTAAGAGCACGCTGCTGTCCATCATGGCCGGGTTGGACACGCCCACCAGCGGTACCGTTCGCCTGGCCGGGCAGGACTTGTTTGCCATCGACGAGGATGCCCGCGCCGCCATGCGTGCGCGGCAGGTTGGCTTCGTTTTTCAAAGCTTTCAGTTGCTGGGTAACTTGACCGCGTTGGAAAACGTGATGCTTCCGCTGGAGCTCGACGGTCGCAAAGACGCACGCAAGGCAGCCACAGCCATGCTGGAGCGCGTGGGCTTGTCACAACGCCTCCATGCCTATCCCAAGGTCCTCAGTGGCGGTGAGCAGCAACGGGTGGCCCTGGCGCGGGCCTTTGTGGTGCATCCAGCCGTGCTGCTTGCCGACGAGCCCACGGGTAGCCTTGACTTCGCCACCGGCGAAAAAATTATGGAGTTGATGTTTGACCTGAACCGCGAGCAGGGAACCACCTTGGTTCTGGTAACCCATGACCGGGCCATTGCCGCACGTTGCAGTCGCAGCATCACGATTGAAGCGGGCAGGGTGCTGTCTTCGGTCGAAGCCGAATCCTAAGGCCCTGACGCTGGGCCGCCGATCGTCGTTGATGAGCCTTGCCTGGCCTGGGTGTCCGCGTCAAGCAGCGCCCGGATCTGCATCAGCAGGGGATGCGCGGCCATGTGCTTTTGCCCGTAACCCAGGTTAAAGCCGTAGTCAAAGCCGGGCGGGTTGATGCCCTGGTTGTGCTGCAGGATGGTCTCCAGCTTGTCCAGACCTTTGACAATGCGGGCCTCGGGGCTGCCGGCGTTTTCGTAGTCCTCCCATAGCGACATAAAGTCATCTGCGATGCGGGGCGGAAGTGTTTGCATCAGGGTCTGCAAATCAGCCCGCTCCTGCGCCGACTTATGGAGATTCTGGTCTTGCTGCACTGCTGGAATATCGCCATGCAGTGCCTCGCCCAAGTCGTGCAACACGCACATCTTGAGTACTTTGCCAAAGTCCAAGCCGGTAAATTCACCCTCGAACACCATGGCCATCAGGCACAAGCGCCAGCTGTGCTCGGCAGTACTTTCCTGCTGTCCTGTGGTGGTGTAGGCGCTGCGCAGCACGTTTTTAAGGCGCTCAGCCTCACGCAGAAAAGTCAGGGTGCCGTGTAAATCGCTGGGTGACATGGGAATGATTGTGGCATCGCGCAGGTCGAAGAGTCTGTACCGCCGATAATCACCCCATGTCATCACCCAAAGTTCTATTCGGCTTTCACGCCGTGGGCGTGCGCCTCAAGACCGCGCCTAAATCCATCATCGAAATTTATTACGAACCCACGCGGCGGGACGCGCGCATGCGTCAGTTCATTGAAAAGGTCACCGAGAGTGGTGTGCGCCTGATCGAAGCCGATGGCCTGCGCCTGGCCAAGCTGGCGGGTAGCCACGGGCACCAGGGCGTGGCCGCGCGCGTGCAGGAGATCAAGCAGGTGCACTCGCTGGACGAGTTGCTGGAAAACCTGGAGGCCGCCAATGCCGAGTTGCCACCTGCCGAACGCACGCCTCCGTTGATTTTGGTGCTGGATGGCGTGACCGACCCGCACAACCTGGGTGCCTGCCTGCGTGTGGCCGACGGTGCTGGTGCGCACGCGGTGATCGCTCCGAAAGACCATGCGGCTGGTATCAATGCCACGGTGGCCAAGGTGGCCAGTGGTGCAGCAGAGACGGTGCCCTATTTCATGGTGACGAATCTGGCGCGCACTTTGGGTGAACTCAAGGAGCGCAACATCTGGGTGATCGGAACCAGCGACCAGGCTAAGCAGACGATTTATCAGGCGGACTTCAAGGGCGCTATTGCTCTGGTGTTGGGCGCCGAAGGGGATGGCATGCGCCAGTTGACCGCCAA
>CANFNO010000005.1 GCA_947447845.1 Burkholderiales bacterium
GGCATCATCATTGGCGTGGCCGCAGTCATCACCATGATTGCGGTGGGGCAGGGCGCCACCGACCGTGTGCAGGAGCAGATGAAGGGCCTGGGCTCCAACATCATGCTGGTAATTCCGGGCGGCGTGTCGCAAGCGGGAGTGCGCCTGGGCGCGCAAACCCGCCAGCGCTTGACCGAGGAAGACGCCACGGCCATCGCGCTGGAAATACCCGAAGTGCAGGTGGCCGCGCCCACCTCGCGCACCAGCGGGCAACTGGTTTATGGCAACGCCAACTGGGGCACCAGCATCCTCGGCGTCAGCAACGATTACCTGGAAGCGCGCGACTGGCCGCTGGCCAGCGGGCGACTGTTTGATGCCGCCGAACTGGCGGGCTCGGCCAAGGTGGCCTGGATTGGCTCTACGGTGGCGCGCGAGTTGTTTGGCGAGCAGGACCCGGTGGAGCAAATGATCCGCGTGCGCAATATCCCGATGACGGTGATTGGTGTGCTCAGTTCCAAGGGCCAGAACTCCATGGGTCAGGATCAGGATGACGCCGTCATGGTGCCGCTGAGTACGCTGCGCAATCGCATCTGGGGCGGCGACGCGACCAGCCGCCTCAAGCGCGTGGGCTCGATCTCGGTCAAGGTGCGTGATGGCAAAGACATGAAGGCCGTGGAAGAGAGTATTCAAGACTTGCTACGCCAGCGCTTCAAGGTGACGCCCGGCGGTGAAGACCCATTCATGGTGCGCAACCTGACCGAGATGCTGCAGGCCCAGGAAGAGTCCAGCCGCGTCATGACGCTGCTGCTGGCAGCGGTGGCCAGCATCAGCCTGTTGATTGGCGGCATCGGCATCATGAACATCATGCTGGTCAGCGTGACCGAGCGCACCCGCGAGATCGGCCTGCGCATGGCGGTGGGTGCGCGTGGGCGTGACATCCTGGCGCAGTTTTTGATTGAAGCAGTGACTTTGAGCTTGATTGGTGGCGCCATTGGTGTGGCGCTGGGCGCCGCCGCCACCTGGGGTGTCGGGGCGTTTGCCGGTTGGCAGGTCAGCATGGGCCTGGGGTCCATCCTGCTGGCGGTGGGCTTTTCGGGTTTTGTCGGGGTGTTCTTCGGTTTCTATCCGGCACGTCGTGCCTCTAAACTGCTACCGATTCAAGCCTTGCGGTATGAGTAGCTTTGAAAAAAGTCTTTGAGTAATTTTGGGAGTGAATTTTGGATATTGTTTTGCTGTTGAAAGCCGCCATCATGGGCGTCGTAGAGGGGCTGACAGAGTTCCTGCCGATTTCCAGCACCGGGCATCTGATCCTGACCGGTGCCCTGCTCGGCTTTGACGACGAGAAGAGCAAGGTGTTCGACATCGCCATCCAGAGCGGTGCCATTCTGGCGGTGATCATCGTTTACTGGGCCAAGATCCGCGCCACCATCGTGAACCTCCCCAACAGCAAACGGGCGCAACGCTTTGCGGCCAATGTGTTTATCGGGTTTCTGCCCGCCGGGATCATCGGCTTCACCGTTTACAAGGCAATCAAGACCTATCTATTTAACCCGCCCGTGGTTGCAGGCGCCTTTATCGTCGGGGGCTTCATCATTTTGTGGGTGGAAAAAATGGCCAAGCCGGTGGTGCGCATCCATGACATTGACGACATGTCGGGGCTGGATGCGCTCAAGGTGGGCCTGGTGCAGTGCATCGGCATGATCCCCGGCACCAGTCGCAGTGGTGCCACCATCATTGGCGGCATGCTGTTGGGCCTGTCACGCAAGGTGGCGACCGAGTTCTCATTCTTTCTAGCCATCCCCACGCTGGTGGGGGCAACCGTCTACAGCCTTTACAAGGAGCGTGCCTTGCTGAGCATGGCCGACATGCCGCTGTTTGGCGTGGGCTTCGCGGTCTCGTTTGTTGCTGCCTGGCTGTGTATTCGCTGGCTGCTGAAGTTCATCGCCACGCATAACTTTGTCGGCTTCGCCTACTACCGCATTGCCTTTGGCATCGTGGTCCTGGCTACCGCGTGGACCGGCACCGTGCACTGGGTGGCTTAGTCGCCTAGGCTGCTGCGGCGCTTTCCAGTGCGCGGATAGCGTCGGCAATGGCGGCGGCCGTCTCGATGGGCTTCTCCATGGGGAACAGGTGGCTGCCCTCCAGCATGGTGATGTTTCCTTTGACGATTTTTGTCGTCAGTGACATGCCCACGCGGCGCATTTCTTCCGAATTGGTGCCGCCGATGTAGTGCGCGGGGCATTGCAAGGGGTGGCGCTTGAGCTGTCGCTCCAGGTTGTGCGGCAGGCCGTTGTAAATGGCGGTCTCCACATCGCGGTCAAAGGCCAGCACACGCTTGCCGTTGACATCCTCAGTGCCATCGCTGACGTAGTCCTGCAGCACATGCGGGTCCCAATTTGCAAAGGCTTTCTTGTGGCGGAAATGGTCAAAGGCCTCATCCACGCTGGGCCAGGTATTGCGGCGGCGTTTGCTCACCGCCCCGGGCGAGAACGAGCCCACCAGCGAGGTGCGCTTGATCAGCCCGAGCGCGTTGGATTTCCAGCCCCCCAGCACCGGTGAGTCGATCAGAACCAGCCCTTTGGCCAGGTGCGGCAGCCGCATGGCGGCCATCAGACTCAGGTAGCCGCCCAAAGAGTGCCCCACCAGCCACACCGGTTGGCCCGCCTTTTCGGCTTCGGTTTGCGTGAATTCGCACAACTGCTGCACCAGATTCGGCCAGTTGTTGGTTACGGGAAAGCGCGGGTCGTGGCCAAATTTTTCTAACGCCTTGACGGTAAAGCCGCGACCGCGCAGGCTGCGAAACAGCACTTTGTAGGTGCTGGCGGGGAAGCTGTTGGCGTGGGAAAAAACTATCACTGAGCGGGACGCCTGCTCATTAGATCAGGCGCTCGTCGGGCGTGGTGATTTTTTTCAAGGGCAGGTTGCGCGCAGAAGCCACCATCAATGGCACCTCGGTAACGCCGCCGTTCCAGGCCGGGTGTTCGATGCTGTCGAACACTTCGCGCAACTTCTGACCCCAACTGCCGTGCAGCATCTTGAAATAAGGGTTGTGCTCGTCAATGCAGACCACCTTGTCGGTGTGGAAGGTGTTGACTTCATACACCACCATGTCCAGCGGCAGGCCGACCGACAGGTTCGACTTGAGCGTGGAGTCCATGGAAACCAGAGCGCATTTGGCGGCCTCGTCCAGTGGCGTGGTGGGGGTGATCACCCGGTCCAGCACCGGCTTGCCGTACTTGGATTCGCCGACCTGAAAGTAGGGGGTCTCGGGGGTCGCTTCGATGAAGTTGCCAGCGGAATAGACCTGGAACAGGCGCATGCCCTCGCCTTTGATCTGGCCGCCGAAGATCAGCGAGACATTGAAGTCCACGCCCGATTGGCTGAGCGAACCGGCATCGCGGTCATGCACCTTGCGGATGGTGGCGCCCAGCACCCGGGCCGCTTCAAACATGCTTTTGGCGTTCCAGATGGTGACGCCTTCGTCCTCATCGTTGTCTTTGAGGCGTTCGGTTTGCAGAATTTCGCGGATGGATTGCGAGATGCTCAGGTTGCCCGCCGACAGCAGCACCATGAAGCGGTCGTCAGTCTTTTCATAGACGATCATTTTGCGGAAGGTGCTGATCTGGTCGAGCCCGGCGTTGGTGCGGGAGTCAGAGAGGAACACCAGGCCGGCGTTGAGTTTGATGGCGACGCAGTAAGTCATGCTTTTCTAATGTCTGGAAAACCTTAGAGTGTAAAGGGAGGGGTGATCTTCCTGGATTGGTGGTCCGGGCGATGTTGCGCTCTTCGGTCACTTCAGGCGCTGCTGCACAAGGGCTATGCCGGGCTCTTCATGGTGGAGTACCACAAATCGTCACCCGGCATAGCCCTTTTGCCGCGGGTCTGGGCGGGGCAAAAAAGTAGTCCTCATGTCGGGGTGGCGTGTATTGTCAAAGCCGCAGGTTGGACGTGAGCAGCCACACGAATTGATCGCCCGTACTGTCCTTCAAGGCTGACAGCGGCTGTACCGGACTGGCAGCTTTCTGCTTTTCCAGTTCAATGGCGCTCAGACGCCATGCGTGGCATTCGCCATCGTGCCCATAGCGAGTACTCATGCCAGCGTTTAAGACTGACGCGAGGCAGCGGTATCAGCCATTGACGAAGTGCAGCTTGTGGACAAGCTATTTGCCTGCTGAGCATCCATTCCACCACACCTGAAAAAGTACAAAGCTAGGAAAGGGCTCACAAAAACACCATTATCTTGATGGAAGTCAGAACAGATTGGAATGCCGATTGACCACGGCTATTCGTTGCAATAAAAAGCTCGAATATCACAGGGAGGTAAGTATGAAAGATCTGAGCCGGACTGTCTGTTTGTTATCGGTTGGAGCCATTGCAACCGCACTAGTTGCTTGCGGTGGGGGCGGAGGCGGAGGTGGAAGTACCTTACCTGTCTTGACAGGTGTTTTTTCCGATAGTCCAGTAGGCGGGATTTCCTACAAAACCGAGACTCGCTCCGGCGTAACTAATGCTGACGGAAAGTTCGAATATTTGTCGGGTGAGCACGTCACGTTTTTCGTGGGCTCCGTGGAACTTCCACGTTCAAATGCTGCGTCTGTTGTAACACCACTTGATATTGCCGGTACTTCTGATCCTACAAGTCAGAAGGTGGCCAACATGCTGGTACTCCTTCAAAGTTTAGACGAAGATGGTAATCCTTCAAACGGAATCACGATCCCGAGCACAGCTTCAAGTGCAGCGTCTACGCCTATTAATTTTGATATTGCCACTGGCAGTTTCAGCACCAGTAGTGAAGTCTTAGATTTCATTAAGAACTCGGGAGGCTCTAACAAAAGCCTTTTCAGCGTCGATGCAGCAGTCTCAAATTTTCTGACGCATCAGGCGGGGGGAGTAACCGGAACCCAAAACATCAAAATTGGCTTCGCTGGGCCACTTTCAGGAGCATTTTCCAATTTGGGCACTGAAATTCAGAATGGTGCGCAAATGGCAATTGACGACATGAACGCCGCGAACTTTATCGTTAACGGAAAAAAAGCCGTTTTCTCACTTGTGTCTGAAGACGATCAAGCAAGTGCTGGCCTAGCACCAACAGCCGCTACGTCACTCGTCAGTCAAGGCGTCTCAGGCGTTATTGGTCATTTGAATTCGGGAGCATCCATTGCGGCTGCGCCAACCTATGCTAGCGCAAATATTCCTGAAATTTCAGCTTCTGCCACAGCGGCGCCATTCACATCGAGTGGGTATGCGACTTCTTTTCGCGTTGTAGCTAACGACAATACCGGCGCGAGGGTGCTAGCCAATTATCTAAAACAAAACGTAGTAAACACACCAAAAGTTCTCGTGGTTCATGATGGCACGACCTATGGTCAAGGTATTGCTACAGCATTCGCCCAAGCGATGACTAGCTTAGGGGCCACTGTGGATGCACCTATCGCTGCGAGTAACACAAATTCAGATTACGACGCGGCTGTTTTGCAAGCGACCACCAACTCAGATAATGTCGTTTTTTATGGCGGCCCGGCGTCTACGGCTGGCCCGCTTCTTGCAAAACTAAGAGCAGCCAATTCAACAGCTATATTTGTTGGCGGTGATGGGGTTTGCGTTCAAGCTACTTTGATTTCGTCGGCAGGCTCATCTAATGTTGATCAAAAAGTATATTGCGCTGAGTCGGCTGGAGTTGATTTGGGTTTCCAATCTAAGTTCAACAGCTTTAAGTCGAGGTATGCAGCAAAGTACAACACTAGTGTTCAGTTGTACGCACCGTTCGCTTATGACGCTACAAGAATACTAGGAAGAGCAATCGTTCAAGCGGGAACAATTGACAAATCCAAAGTTATTGACATGTTGCACAACGTGGCTTTTGTCGGCATCACGGGAGTCACAGACTTCGATTCCTCTGGTGACATAGTGAATGGTGCAATGACTATCTATAACTTCAGCGGTGGTGCGAAGACTGAAGTAACAGTACTTCGAGGCAACTGACGTAAAGCGGGCAAAGGCAGGTGGCAGTCTGGAGCTACCCGAAAGGCAATTGAACCCAATGTCGACAGCGGGTCGGGGCCGAGCGGTCACGTTGACGAAGTGCTCGCCACATTGCAGCCATTGGAATCTCAGTTGCAAACGTCTGCAATGGCGCAATCAGACCGTAAATCTCTATGACTTTTTCGCTGCTTCAGCGACTTTCATTGCATCTGTTTTTCCACGCACTCCAATGCATGCCCCAGGCTGGCGGATCGGGTGTCCGGGCGTCGGCCCCATTCGACGTTGCCACAGAGCAGGTTTGCCGACCAAGGCGTTGACAAAAGGGTGCGTGCGAACCAGAAGCGGTAGGCGGCGAGCGTGGGCCAGAGAACGGGCACCCGGTCTGCCAGCCCGCCCGACCGCAGGCGTCAAACCCCGCACAGCGCGAAACTATGCAGGGCGCAATAGCAAGCCCAAATCAACCCTTGGCAATCAGCCCCTTCAAAACGTACAGCGCTTCCAAAGCCTCCCTCGGACTCATAGCATCAGGATTCATCGCCAGCACCGCAGTTTCGACTGCGGAGGCAGACGCTACTTCCGCAACCGGTGCCGCCGCAAACAAATCCACCTGCCGCTGCGAAGCCGTGGCCTGCGCCTCCAGCGCATCCAAGGTATGGCGCGCCTGATTCAATACGGCCGCTGGCATACCCGCCAGCCGCGCCACCTGCACGCCGTAGCTCTTGCTGGCAGGCCCCGGCTCAATCGCGTGCAGGAACACGATGTCGCGCCCTGCTTCGGCCGCACTCACATGCACGTTCATTGCGGCGTGGTGGGTGGCGGGGAATTCGGTTAGCTCAAAGTAATGCGTGGCAAACAGCGTAAAGGACTGAGTTTTGTCGTGCAACTGCGTGGCAATGGCGCTGGCCAGGGCCAGGCCGTCAAAGGTGGAGGTGCCGCGGCCGATTTCGTCCATCAGCACCAGGCTATTGGGAGTCGCGGCATGCAGAATCTGCGCGCCTTCGGTCATCTCCAGCATGAAGGTGGACTGGGCATTGGCCAGATCATCCGCCGCGCCAATGCGGGTGTGGATGGCGTCTATCGGTCCCAGCGTGCAGGCCGAGGCGGGCACATGGCTGCCCATGCCGGCCAGCAGCACGATGAGGGCGACCTGGCGCATATAGGTGGACTTGCCGCCCATGTTGGGGCCGGTGATCATTTGCATGCGCTGCTTGGCGCCCAGGTGGGTGTCGTTGGCGATGAAGTTGCCGCTGGAGAGTTCGGCAAGCCGCGCCTGCACCACCGGATGCCGCCCTTGCGTGATGTCGATGCAGGGCTGCTCGACAAACTGCGGTGCGCACCAGTCCAATGTGAGTGCACGCTCGGTCAGGGCGCATAGCGCATCCAGCGCGGCCAGCGCCTGTGCGGTCTGCGTGAGCATGGGCACAAAGGCCTGCAACTGGTCCAGCACTTGCTCAAACAGCCATTTCTCACGCGCCAGGGCGCGTTCTTGTGCGCTGAGGGCTTTGTCTTCAAAGGCCTTGAGTTCAGTGGTGATGAAGCGCTCGGCGTTCTTTAGCGTCTGACGGCGGCGGTAGTCCTCGGGCACATTGGCGGCCTGGGCCGCGCTGACCTCGATGTAGAAACCATGCACGCGGTTGAATTGCACCCGCAAATTCGCAATGCCGCTGCGTGCCTTCTCGCGCACTTCCAGATCCAGCAAAAAGGCATCGCAGTTGGTCTGAATGCCGCGCAACTCGTCCAACTCGGCATCAAAGCCGTTGGCAATCACGCCGCCATCGCGCACCATGGCCGAGGGCTCTGGGGCAATGCCAGCGGCGATCAGGTTGGCGCATTCAGGCGGTGGCACCAGGGCGTTGGCCATCGCGCCCAGCATGCCGTCCAACCCTTGCAGGTGCTGCGACAAGGCTTGCGTCTTTTGTAGCGTCATTAAGAGCGCCACCAGTTCGCGCGGGCGCACCTGGCGCAGAGCCATGCGGGCGGTGATGCGCTCGACATCGGCGCAACCTTTGAGTTGTTGGCGCAAGGTCTGCCACAGGTTGGCGTTGGCACCCGTATGTAGCGTGTGGATGGCCTGCAGGCGCTGGCGCGCTTCCGTGCGCTCGCGCTTGGGCTCCAGCAGCCAGCGCTTTAAGGCGCGGCTGCCCATGCCGGTCATGCAGGTGTCCAGCAGCGAGAACAGGGTGGGCGAGTCCTCGCCGCGCAGCGTTTGCACCAGTTCCAGGTTGCGGCGCGTGGTGGCGGGCAGGTCGATCAGCGCATCGTCGCGCTGCACTTGCACACTGCTGATATGCGTGAGGTTGCGGCCCTGCGTGTGTTCGGCATAGGCCAGCAGGGCGGCAGCGGCGGCGTGGGCCAGTGGGAGGTCTTGGGCATTCCAACTGGTCAAGCTGGCGGCCTGCAGGGCTTCCAGCAGTTTGGCTTGGCCCAGCGCCGCGTCAAACTGAAAATCCGGGCGGGCGGTTAAAAACACCGAGGTGCCCATGCGCATGCGTTTCAGCCGGTCTTCAAAGCTGCTGGTGACGGCGGCGCTGTAGGCCAACTCGCTGGGCGACACGCGACTGACCCAGGCGGCCAGCGCGTCGGGCGCGCATTCGGCCAGAAACACGATGCCTTGCGTCACCGACAACCATGCCAGGCCGCAGCGGTTGCGCGGTCCCTGGTGCACGGCCATCAGCATGGATTCGGTTTTTTCGTTCAGCAGTTCGGAATCGGTCAGCGTGCCGGGTGTCACCACCCGCATGACTTTGCGCTCCACCGGGCCCTTGCCGCCCACTTCGCCAATCTGCTCGCAAATCGCCACCGATTCGCCCTGGCGGATCAGCTTGGCCAGATAGCCTTCCATCGCATGAAAGGGTACGCCGGCCATAGGGATCGGCTGTCCGGCGCTTTGGCCGCGTGCGGTGAGCGTGATGTCGAGCAGGCGCGCAGCCTTCTCCGCATCGCCGTAAAACATCTCGTAAAAATCACCCATGCGGTAGAACAGCAGCGTGTCCGGAAAATCCGCTTTGAGGGCCAGGTACTGGGCCATCATGGGGGTGTGGCCTGCCAGTGTGGCGTCCACGCCCGATGTCGAATCTTTTTCTTTTGAAGTCAATTACTTACCTGCCATTCAGTGGGTCGCACGTAGGGTGTTACGCAATGCCACCATTGTCCGGTATTGCCAACACCCGGCGGGCACGCACTGCTTCAGCCAACCCCTGCAGAACAGGCACGGTGTCTGTAAACGCGAGGCAGCCGTCCGTAATGCTTTGTCCATAGGTCAGCGCTTTGCCGGGGACCACGGCTTGCGAGCCTGCCAGCAGGTGGCTTTCGAGCATGACGCCGATGATGGATTTTTGGCCCGCCTGAAGTTGCTGTGCGATGTCCTGTGCGACTGCAACCTGGTTCTCAAAACGCTTCTTGCTGTTGGCGTGGCTGCAATCCACCAGAATGGCTTGCGGTGCTCCTGCCGCAAATAGCAGCGCGCTGGCTTTGGCGATATGGGATGCATCGAAGTTGGGGCCGCTCTGGCTGCCACCGCGCAGCACTAAATGCGCGTGTTCGTTGCCGGTGGTGGTGAAGACGGCCGGTGCGCCTTGCTGGGTCAGGGATGGGAAGCAGTGGGGATGGCGCGCTGAGAGGATGGCGTCCACCGCAACCTGCAAGTCACCGTCGGTGCGATTCTTGAACCCGACTGGCATGGACAGGCCCGAGGCCAACTCGCGGTGCACCTGGCTTTCCGTGGTGCGGGCACCGATGGCGCCCCACGAGATCAGGTCCGCGTAATACTGCCCCAGCGTGGTGTCCAGAAACTCGGTGGCAATTGGCAGGCCGACTTGCGTGATGTCCAGCAGGAGCTTTCGGGCAAGGCGCAGGCCCCGGTTGATTTGAAAACTACCGTCCAGTTCCGGGTCGTTGATCAGCCCTTTCCAACCCACCACGGTGCGCGGCTTTTCAAAGTAAACCCGCATCACGATGAGCAGATCTTTGGACAGGTCACGGGCTATCGGTAGCAGCTTGGTGGCGTATTCCAGCGCGGCACTTGTGTCGTGCACCGAGCAGGGGCCCACCAGAACCAGCAAGCGGTCGTCCCGGCTCATAACAATGTCCGCCACCTGGTTGCGGAAGCTCTGGACACGGTTTGCCATGTCTTCAGGCAGGGGTAACTCGTCTTCCAGAATGGCGGGCGAGATGAGAGGGCGCACGCTGCTGATGCGGGTGTCGGTGACGGTTGACATGTCGGGAGTCCGTTAGGTTTGGGTTGGCGTGGTCTGCGGCGTGCTGACCTAAGGCTCAACTGTAATTCCGAAGCTCTTCATGGCAGCAATGGTTGTTGCCAGCTCGGCCGACTTGTCCACACCAAGCTTCTCACAGGCCTTGGATCGGTGTACCTCCACCATGCGTTCCGTGATTCCCAGCATGGCCCCTGTGACTTTGTTCAGATGGCCTTCGGCCACAAGCACAGCCACCTTGCGCTGTTGCGGAGTCAGGGTCTTCCACATTTCTTGCAGAAAGTCGCAGCGCTTGGCCTTCTGGTGCAGTTCGGCTTCCATCACCACGGCCCGGTGCAGCAGGGGCAGCAGAGTGCCGTTGGTGTAGGGCTTTTCTACAAAGTCCAGCGCGCCCTTGTTGACGGCCTGTACCGCGCGGCCGATGGTGCCACGCCCACTCAGAAAAATCACCGGACTGCGTCGGGCATAGCCCCGGGTGATCAACTGCTCGTGCACCACATCGCCATCCATCGGAGGCATGTCCAAGTCCAGTACGAAAACAGCGCGCAGTGGTTTTGGCTCAGCTTCAATCGCTTCCAGCAGCGCGGCGCCACTGCCAAACGCTCGCACATCGAACTCGGCCTGGCGCAGCAGGAAGGCCAGTGCATCAAGCACATCCTTTTCGTCGTCACAAAGGTAAATGGTGGTAGGTGAATTCATGGGTGGTCTTCCGGTGAGAGCTTGCCAGACAAAGGCAAAGTGAAACTGAACTCGGCGCCTGCGTCGGGTGCGTCTTGCGCGCGCAACTTGCCGCCATGCGACTCGGCAATGGCGCGGCATATTCCCAGGCCCAAGCCCATGCCGCGCTCTTTGGTGGAATAGAAGGTGGAGCACAGTGTGTCGATGGTGCGGCCCTGCAGGCCGGGGCCGTTGTCGCGCACCAGCACTTCCAATGTGGCCTCGCTGTCATGGGTGGCGGGGTTCAAGCGTGTCTGTACCCAGATGGACCGCTCTCCTTCCTGCTGCACAAGGGCATCGGCCGCGTTACGCACCAGATTGGCAATCACCTGTTCGACACCGATGCGGTCCATGTGCACCGGGGGCAGATCGGGTGCCAGTTGCGTGTGGACTTGTATGCGTGAGTGCTGGATTTGGCGCTTGCGTTGCTGCAGCGAATCGGTGGTCACCTGGTTCAGGTCACAGGCGGCACGCACCGGCTTGGAGGGCGACGTTTGATTACGAATCCAGTTCACGATGTCGCCGGCCTTTTTGGTATTGCGATCCATGGCATTCACAGCAGCCAGCAGATCGGTGGCATCGGGCAAGCGTTTTTGTAGCGCCATATGCAGGCCGGCGCTGTAGCTGGCGATGGTGGTGAGCGGCTGATTCAGTTCGTGCGCCAGTTCCGAGGCAATCAGCCCCAGGTCATTCAGGCGGGCGTGCTGGGCCATAGCCTCAACGTGGCGGCGTTCCTTGTCTTCCAATGCTTTGCGTTCGCCAATGTCCACGATGGAGCCCATCCAGCCAATGCGCACGCCCTCGGAGTTGACCAGAGGCGATTCGAAAATCATCACATCCAGCGCGTGTCCGTTGCGGTGGGTCCAGCGGGTTTCAAAACCATCGGTGGAGGTGTCGCCGGCGAGTGTGTTCAAGTTGCGCGCCATCATCGCGTCCTTGGCCTCGGGCGGCCAGAAGGGCAGAGGCGGAATCAACCCCACGAGTTCTTCGCAGCTATAGCCCACCATGTCGCATAAGGTTTTGTTGACATACAGAATGCGTCCGGCCGGGTCACGGGCGCGCAGGCCCACCAGGGCCGAGTCTTCCATGGACTGGCGCCATGCGGCCTCCGTCTTGGCGAGTGTGATGGCGCGGGCCACTTGCGCCATTTCTCTGCGCAGGAGTTGCGAGGCCGCAGCCCCCAGCAGCAACAAGCCGGCCAGCAATGCCAGCGTGCGGCTGTTGCTGCGCCACGAGGCCAGCGGTTCATAGGGCGTGAGGCGCAGCGTGGTGTCTTTGAAGGCGGCCAGCGGCGTGTCCACGCGTGTGCCCAGAGGAGCCTTTGCGGGGTTGGCGGTGGTGGCAATCACCTCGCCCAACTCGGACAAAAAGTCCACCTGATAGCGCCGGTTAAGCCAAGCCAAATCGGTGCTTTGCAGTAGGTCAGTAATTTCGTAGCGCGCCAGCAATTGCCCTGCGGGTTTGCCATCGGCCCCAAGCACTGCCGCCGACAGGTGCTCGGCCTGCCCGGTGGATTGAATGTGCAGGTCGTCATTCGCCTTGGTCTGTGTGCTTGCGGCGCGCGCGGCGCGCGCAATCACCTGGCTGTCTTCACCAATCCATACCAGCCGGTTCCAGAGCCGGTCCAGACCGGCGACCACCTCGGGCAAGGCTGCCAATGCTGCGTCTCCCGGCGAATGCAGCCCAGCCAGCCGGTTGGCAGCTTCGAGCAATTTGGCTCGCTCCATGTCCTGCCTGCCTAGTAGTTGGGCCTGCACGCTTTGCGTGTCTGCCTGCATCGTGTGCAGAGCGGCGGCGCGTTCCACCGCATCATTGCCTTCGGCCCAATAGGCAATCAGAACCACAAACACCAAAGCCAACAGGAGTGGCAGCAGCCACAAGGTCCTCTTTGCAATGGACACTCGCGCATGGGGTTGAAAGGGTTTGGGTGCGAGGGCGAGGGGCATGGCCAAATTCTAGGTGCCGCCCCAGGCAAAAACGCGATTAATCCGCCCGACGTGTGGAAACCCACACGTGTGGAACGCCACACTACGCGGCGCTGCGACTGCCGCATAGACTGCAGGCACAAACAGGACGAAAGAGGGAGCACTTCATGAAACAACTGCCGCAAGCCACACCAGACCGGGGAGCCCGCAGTCCCCTCCGCGCCCTCCCTGCGCTGTTGGGCATCTGTCTGCTGGTCGCAGCACAGGGTCTTGCTACCTTGTGCATGTCTACCATTCAAGCCCATGCCCAAACCCCGATCGTGATCCAGTTCAGCCATGTGGTAACCGCAGATACCGCCAAGGGCCGCGCCGCCTTGAAGTTCAAGGAGCTGGCGGAGCAGCGGACCCACGGACGCGTGCGCATTGAGGTCTATCCCAACAGCCAGCTCTACAAAGACCGCGAAGAGATGGACGCCTTGCGCCTGGGTGCGGTGCAGATGCTGGCTCCATCGCTTTCCAAGTTAGCGGGCGTGGGCGGCACGGACTTCGAAGTGTTTGACCTGCCCTTTTTGTTCCCGGACCACGCCGCCTATCGCCGGGTGGTGGATGGCGCCATTGGTGCCGAGTTGTTGCACCGGTTGGAGGCAAAAGGTGTCAGGGGTCTGGCTTACTGGGACAACGGCTTCAAAGTGTTTACTGCCAACAGCGCCCTGCAGACGGTGCAGGATTTCAAGGGTTTGAGGATTCGCGTGCAGGCTTCCAGGACACTGGTGAAGCAGATGCAGTTGCTGGGTGCAGAGCCCTCCATTTCGCCGCTGATCAATGTGTTTGAAGCCTTGCGCGCCGGCAAGCTGGATGGTCAAGAGAACACGCCCATCAATGTGTTCTCGCAGCGCTTGCACGAGGTGCAAAGCCACCTCACGGTGTCCAACCACGGGTATCTGGCCTACGCGGTGATTGTGAACAAGGCCTTCTGGGACAAGTTGCCGGCCGACATTCGCAGCACGCTGGAGGCTGCGCTGCATGACGCCACCGCGTTCGAGAACAGCATGGCCGAGGCTGAAAATGCCAAGGCCCTGGAGCGTATCAAGGCCAGCGGCAAGCTCAGCATCTACACCCCCAATGCGCAAGAGTTTGCACAGTGGCGCACGGCGCTGGATCCGGTCTCTCTGGCGGCTCAGTCCGGCATCCGGCCTGAGCTGGTCAAGGCGATCCAGATCGCCGCCCGCGCGCCGCCTTAGAGCCTGGCTCGCTGGCTTAGCGCCAGCCCACCTTCCACCCCTGAAAAGTTTGCAGACCCCGGGTCTGCGGGGAAGAGCTACGTCTGAAATTCCGCATCCACCACTTTCACGCAACCACAAAAGGAGAAAACCATGAACGAAATCCAAGCCACAGTGCAGGCACAAAAGCTGACCTGGATACGCGCACTCACAGCTGCCGCCGGTGTCGTCGCACTGGCCGTCTTTGCACCGGCGATATGGCTGGCGGCCAGCGGCGGCGCAGGGCTACTGGTGCTGGGCTGCATTCTGGCCATTGGCTTTACCGCCGTGCAGATGCTGCCGCTGCTGGGCCAGAAGCTTGAAAACGAATTGCTGGCGGCGCGCAAGGCCGAGGCCAGACGCAACCCGATCGAGCAGCTGCAAAACGAAGTGCTGCGCCGGGCCGAGCGGCTTCGCTCGTTCCGCAAGGCGCTGGTGACTGTGGGCGGGCAGATTGAATCCATCCGCCAGATGATCGAAACCAGCCAGACCAAGTTCACCGGCCCGGTGCTGGCGCGGCAGGAGCGTGCGCTGGACAAGCTGCAGCAGTTCCACAACATCAACATTGCACGCCTGAATCAAGCCCAGGAGGCGCTGCAGGAATTCAAGAACACAGTGGAGCAAAAGCAGAGCGAATGGCATATCGCCATTGCCATTGACGACGCCAACCGCGCCCTGGACCCGAACGCCGCCGACCACCTGATGCAAGACCTGCTGGCCGACACCGCACTGCGCACCGTGCAGGACCGCTTCAACAACGTGTTTGCCGAACTCGATGTGCAGATGAGCAGCATAGATGGCCCCACCCGCAGCCTGCTGGATGACCAGAGCCTGGACCATATGGGGGCGCTGCACCTGCCCCAAACCATTTCACAAAGGAGCGCGCTATGAACTACTGGAAACGCCTGCGTCTGATTGGCAGCGTGATTGTGCTGGGCATCGCTGTGCTGGCCGTGCTGGTGGCGGTGCTGCGTGGGCCACTTGCCGATGACGAGGCGCCATCGCGCCGCCCCCAATCCGATCTGCAACAGCAATCCGGCACCAAAGGTCTTTAACCCTCTTTTTACTTGAAGGAAAACATCATGCGAACTAAACAAATTTCTCTGGCCTTGCTCACTCTCAGTCTGCTGGCTGCATTTCAGGCAAGCGCCCAAACGGAAGTGGCTGCGCCAAGCAACGCGTTGCGGATTGCCACCGGTAAGAAAGGCAAGGGTTATTCCAAGCTGTTTGCCAATATCAACGCTGTTTGCGGCGACAAGGTGGCTCTCACTGAAGTGGAAACCGAAGGCGGTTTGCAAAACCTCACCACCCTTGCGGCCAACCAGGCCGAGCTGGGTTTTGCCCAACTCGATACCCTGCAAGACATGAAGTCCTCCGATGAGGCCATAGGCGCACTGCAAGCGGTGCTGCCGCTGAACATGAATCTGCTACACATTCTGGCCAACGCAGAAGGCTATAACTACAAGACCGAGACAAAGTACCTGGTGATGGGTGGCAAGACCGTCAACGTGCCGGTGACCAATTTCTCCGACCTCAAGGGCCTGCCTGTTGCAGTAGTGGGTTCTGCACGCGCGCTGGGTCGTGTGCTTGATCGCGGCAATGCCATGGGCCTCCAGTTCGTGGATGTGGAGACGGATGATCAGGCCCTGGCCAAATTGAATGCCGGCAAGGTCGCTGCAATGTTCAGTACCAGCGGCTGGCCCAGCGGACCGGTGCAAAAGCTCAAACGCAATAGCGGCCTGGTTCTGGTGAAGTTCGATATGCCAGTGAAACCACCGTATCAACTCGTCAAAAAGAACTATGAAAACCTGGACACGTTCAATCACGGTTTTTTGGCTGCCCCCAATCTGTTGGTGACGCGCGCCTTCTCGGTCTCAGGTACCAATGGGCGGGCCGTCGCGACCTTGCAAAACTGTATTCAGAAAAACCTGGTGAATTTGCAAGATGGGCAATTTGAGCCAGCTTGGCCTGAGGTCAAAAATCTGTCGGACACCTATGGCTGGCCGCGCTTTGGAAGCGCTAAGCGTTAGTCATGGGCGCAACTACGTAATTACACACACACGAGTCCGGCGCGAATACGGATGTGCGGATTGCTGTGTGTCTTTACGATGGAACAGCCGGTTAACAGCATCAATTTCATAACTTGGGAGTGGACGATGGAAATATTTATATTGGGCTTTGTAGTTTTGGCTTTAGTGTTTGCTGCGGGGCCGCGGTTGACGTTTACGCCGGAGGGCTGCGTCAAGGTCCTCACCTCATTTGGCAAATACAGGAGGCTGGTTCAACCAGGCGCCACTTGGCGAAAGCCCTGGGAACGCACGCAGACCATCTCACTGCAGAACCGCTCCATGGAGCTGGAGTTCGAGGCCATCACCATTGACCAAGCAAACGTCTACTTTAAGTGTCTCTTGCTGTTTCGTGTGGCGGATGACGCGGAATTGACGATCAAAAGAGCGGCATTTGCCTTTGCCAGGCAAGAGGAGTTCTCCATCTCCATGCAGCGGCTTATCGAAGACGAAACCCGCACCTATGTCGCTACGCAAAGGCAGGCAGAGATGATAGGAATTTCACAGGACGTGGTTCGGCGCATCCAGACCAACGTCGGTTCCCGCATGCGGGACTGGGGTTACTCCATTGAAGACCTGCGCTACAACAACATCCGATTCGATGCAGTGGTCACCAGTTCCATGGCCCGTGTCGTGGCGGCCATCAACGAACGGGACGCGGCCGAAAACGAAGGTGAAGCCTTGTTGATCCGCAGAACCAAAGAGGCTGAAGCCGATGGCTCATTCATCAAGATAAAGGCCGAGGCTGAAAAGCTGGCCTGGAAACTGCGCGGCCAGGGTTTGGCTGATTTCCGCAGGGAGGTAGCAGCCGGCATTCACGACGCAGTGGCAGAACTGCAGTCCGCTGGCGTTGACCCCAATTACTTGCTGTTCTTTATGTACACGGAGGCCATCAAGCATGTGGCCGAGAACGCAAAGGCGGGGCATACCATCTTTGTTGACACCAATCCTTCACGCCCGCGAGAGTTGATGACCGAGATGGCTGCCTTTTACAGAGTCGCGCCTTCAGAACCGGTAGTCGTTGCAAGTCCGCCACCTACTCGCTTGTAAATGCCGTTGCCTAAAAAGCAAGATTTATTTCTTTCAACTTTCACAATCATCATGACTTTTCAAGAATCTATTCGCGTGTGTTTTACCAAGTACTTCGACTTCAGCGGCAGGGCCACGCGCTCGGAGTACTGGTGGTTTTTCCTCTTCCTGGTATTGGGCGGTTTGCTTGGCGGCGTTCTGTCGCCAATCGCCTCCGGCCTGTTTACTTTGGCAACACTCGTGCCATCCATCGCTGTGGCTACCCGGCGTTTGCACGATACGCGGCGAAGTGGTTGGTGGCAACTGATCATCCTGGTGCCATTGCTGGGAATCATCGTTTTGCTTGTCTTCATGGCACAAGAGGGCAAGGACGACCTGCTTGCAGACCCAAATCCGAACTGAGGAATTGTCATGTCCTGGTACTTGCTGGCATTCCGGAAATATCGCGACTTTGCGGGCCGTGCCCGCCGCAAAGAATATTGGTACTTCACTCTTTTCTATGCCTTCAGCATTGTCATTGCCATCGTGTTGGACATGCTGTTTGGAACATTCAATCCCCAATTCTCTATGGGCTGGATAACGGTTGCCTACCTGCTGGTGTCTTTCCCTCCCATGCTCGCCGTGTCGGTAAGGCGCCTCCATGACATCGGGCGCAGCGGCTGGTGGGTGTTGCTGAATGGTGTGCCCGGATTCGGCTCAGCGGCATTGAGCGTTGTCGCACTATTCGACGGCCAGCCAGGAAGCAATGCTTTTGGACCCAACCCTAAACTGGAAAACGCTGAGGCCGGGAGCGCGGACTCTGACTTGGCCAAACACCAGCCAAAAAGCCGGGGCGCCCGCGCCGCAAAAGCGGTCGCCATGGTTGTGGCCGTTGCGGCCCTGCTGGTCGGCGCGGCCTGGATATGGTGGGATCAGAACTCGGCTGAACTTCTGGCCTATGGAAATGCGCACAGGGAAAGAGGAATGGCTGCCGGGCGCGGGCTCGATGAGTCCGGCTGCGTGGCAATGGCTGCCACCGCGTTGGACGGAGAGCCCGCCACTTCGCTGAGCGCAGGCATTGCGAATTCGTTGGAGCTGTCCGCCTGTCTGGAAACCAGCCAGGTCACGCCGGATTTCTGCGACGGAATCCCGCCGCGCACCGAAATCTTTGCGACAAGTCAATGGATTGCGGCGGTTTGCACGCAAATCGGGTACGGCGGCAATTCTTCTTGCAATACCATGATTCAAGAAATTCCGAGGTATTGCGCTTCCGAGAAACGTTCGAAGAAATTGAACGCGAACGCCAGCGGCAAGGCCTGATTCTTTAACCAAGGAGGAAACCATGAAGAAAGTATTGATAGCCATCGTCGTCCTGCTCAGCAGCATGGTCGCATCTGCCCAAGACAGCCCGTGGCGCTTTGTAGCCGGACTTGGCTATGCGGATGGTGGAGAAAAGCTGGTCTCAGGCACGATCACCACGATAGGCACCAACAAGGTGTTGCCGTATGACATTCAGGCGGGCGTTGGTTTTCAGTTTCGCGTGGGAGCCGAGTACCGGTGGACGGATCGCATATCCCTTCAGGCCACCATCGGGCACTCCGCCAGCGAGGCCATGGGCATGGATGGCAGCTTTGACTTCACCACCATTCCGTTGGAACTCATGGGCTTTGTGGAGGTCGGGGCTGGTTTTCGCCTCGGGGCCGGGCTGCGCCAGTCCCATGCTGAATTGCGCGGAACGGGCAAGGTAGAGAACTTTCCACTGAATGGCAGCTATACGGGCAATCAGGGTTCGGTGGTGGAACTTCAATACCTGTTTCAGAACGGGTCTGGGCAGGGCGGCCGCTCACCCGCCCAATTCGGATTGAGCGTGCGAAGCGTCACGGAGACTTTTCCCCATGCGTGGGGACCGATCAAGGGTGACAACGTCGAAGTGGGCGTCGTTTTGTACTACTGAAGACGAGGCGGCGTGTGTCCGCTGGTTTGCGGGGACATTGAGGGAAAGAACTTTCCATGTAACCAATGCCCCATTACATTCAGTGCCTTACCCAAGACACTGAACCCGCCATGAAAAAACTCCGCCTTGCCCTGATTGCCCACGACAACAAAAAGGCCGACATGGTCATGCTGGCGCGGGAATTTGCCCCTTTTCTGGCTCAATGCACCCTGTGTGCGACCGGCACCACCGGCGGGCGCCTGGCTGCCGAAGTGGGGCTTGAGGTGGAGCGCATGCTGAGTGGCCCGCATGGCGGTGACCTGCAGATCGGCGCGCGGCTGGCGGTCGGTGAGCTTGATGCCATCATTTTCCTGCGCGATCCCATGACGCCGCAACCTCACGAACCGGATATCAACGCCCTGGTGCGCGCCAGCGACGTGCACGATGTTCCCTGTGCCACCAACCTGTCGACAGCCCGCCTGATGCTCAGGCAGTGGATGGCTGTTGCGGGGTGAAGCGGCTTTGACACACCCCATTCAAGCAATTATTTTTGACGCCGACGGCACCCTTGTAGACAGCGAAGTGCCGAGCATGGACGTGATCCATGAACACGCCACCGCGTTGGGCGTTGTCTGCACCCGTGAACAGGCGCACCAGCAGTTTCGCGGTGTGCGCATGGCTGACTGCATTGCCTGGATTGCGGCGCAGTTGCCGCAAGTGCCCCCGGGTTTTGCAGAGGACTTTGCACGCAATGTGCGAGCCGCGCAGGCCAAGCGCTTTTCCGAGGGATTGGGCGTCATTCCGGGTGCGTTTGAATTGCTGAGCGCGCTGCAAATCCCGTTTTGCGTGGCCACCAACGGGCCGCGTGAAAAGGTGGAGTTGACGTTGGGGCTGACCGGGCTGCATGCGTTCTTTCCTGAACACATCTTCAGCGCCTATGAAGTGGGTGCGTTTAAACCCGACCCGGGGCTATTCCTGCACGCAGCGAAGGTGTTAGGTGTGGCGCCCGAGCACTGCGCCGTGGTCGAAGACAGTCTGCCTGGCATAGAGGCAGGTTTGGCGGCCGGCATGCGGGTATTCAGTTTGCTGCCCGAGGCTGAACTACCGGCCGCGTTGGTAGGTCGGGTGGTCAGTATCCGCAGTCTGTTAGAACTGGACGACCTTCTGCACTCCAGGGACTAACACTTGCATCTCGATACCTTTTTCTTTTTGGCTGGCCTGGCCGCATTTTTGGTCGGCCTGTCCAAGGGCGGCCTGCCTGCCGTTGGCATGTTGGCCGTGCCACTGCTGTCCCTGTTGATGTCGCCGGTGAAAGCGGCGGTGCTGTTGCTGCCGATTTTTGTGATCTCGGATGTGATGGGGATGTGGCTGTACCGGCGCGACTTCAGCGCCGTCAACCTGCGCATCCTGATACCTGCGGGCATCCTGGGTGTTGTTGTGGGTTGGCTCACAGCCTCCATGGTTTCGGACCGCGTGATCACTTTTCTGATTGGCGCCATGGGCGTGGCGTTTTGTCTGAACCTCTGGCTGCGCGATCAGACCAAGATTCTTGCGCAGCCTGCGCAACCGCTGAAGGGCTGGTTCTGGGGCACGGTGGCGGGCTTCACCAGTTTCATTTCGCA
>CANFNO010000006.1 GCA_947447845.1 Burkholderiales bacterium
CGGCAATACCGTCTTCAGCTCCCTGGACGCCGCAGACAAAGCCCTCAGCGATGGGCTACTGTCTCTTGAATTGGATCTGCCCAGAATGCAAACATTGACAGGCTACGACTGGATAACATCTATCTCATTGAAAGCTAATTAGTATTAGAAGGCTCGTCAATGACGCGCAACCTTCAGCCGCTTTTGGCAAATAATTGGATTGCTTTGGAAAATGGTACAGATGCGCGCAATAAGCTTATCTCGATCACAAAATCGGGGAGCTCAAAGCTTGGTAAGGCACTTGTGTGCTGGAAGAAAGCACAGCAGACAGTAAATGACGCCATGGGTGTCGAGAAGGTCGTCGAACTGCAAGCGCTTATTGACGAATGTTTGGGGAAATTGGAGTCGTAAGTTAATACCGTACCGCAAATTGTGGATTGGGAAGTGGTACATCCGCGAGGCTGCATTGGCTTACCGATAGCTGCTCAGGAGACCTGCGTACCCTTAAACTATTTCGCAAGTAGAAGGGCTGCATTTAAGAATTCAGCACTGCTAACGGTCTTGTCGAAAATTTATGCCTGGACAAGTGTTGGTCGACTGGGTTATGCGGTTGATTGAATTGGCGGTCACACTGCCGCCGCGCAACACAGAACGTATGACAGATATACGTCGATCAGTTTGAACTTTTGTAAGACTGCTCCCGTGGCAATCTAGACAGCCGTTGGCGACGACGAACATCCCCCATTCGAGTGAAACTTGGCAAAGTCAGCTTTTTCGCGGCCAATCTGACAAAGAAGACGGTACTCGCTGGGCTGGCTCGGCTCGTTATTTGAGTGAAGTTCATCATCTCATTCTTTACGCTTTGTTTGTTTTCTTGCCCAAGAGACGAGAAAGGCGCAACCGAGAGCGGCATAAGACCATAAGTGCCAGTCTTCAAAAGGTTGGGACTGGGTGAAGAAACTGAATATGGCGGCTAAACCAAACGCAATGGCATAAGAACCGGCCCCTAAAAACTTGCTAGGAACTAACCAGAAAATCGCAATTGCCATCGAACCCACGACTGGTAGGAGATTTTCAGGCATCAAATCAATCCTATTTTGAGGTTGGCGATTTTGGTATTTTGAGCGTCAGGTCGTTGCCCGAACATCCCCCAAATGGGTGAATCTATCGTAAGTCAGGTTTCGCGGCAAACGTGCAGTGTAAGCCCGTTGGGCATTACAACTTCAACCCGCGCGCACGCGCGTAACGCGAAGTGAAATCATCAGGTACAGGTTCAGACGCTGCTGTCTTCTGACCACGTGCCAGCTTTTCATCGATGGCCTGCCTCACGAACTCGGAGCGGCACATTTTGGCCGCACACAGCGGGCTTGGGTCAAGTAATTCGTCAATTGCCTTCACGGTGACCATGGGTACGCTGACAATCAGGCGGCTCACCGGTTGACCATGGAAGCGGCGGCACTTGTCGCTCATTGCCAACCCTCCGGCAGTGGATCTGCATCCTGGACTCGATAGAAGCCCTCTGAAGCTGTCTTGATGGCCTGGGCCACCTTGGTATGTCGGTGCGGTGAGCGCTGCCCTGGGTGCTTGCCCATGGCCTCCTGCTCGGCCTTCCTGGCCGTCGCCATCCGGTCTGGTGCTGATGTTGTACTTGTGACTAGACTGTCCTCATTACCCCCGATAGATGGCATCTCTAGAGGGTGACCGTCTAGCGGGCTAGAAGGCATGGACAAAGCAGGGCGTATAGGACCGTGAGACGGGCCATTGGAAATTGCTCCTAGACCGTGAGACGGGCCAATGGGGGCACGCCCAAGACCGTGAGACGGGCTAAGCGATGCATTTTTGATTGGCGCTTTGCCAGCACCATCCCACTTTTCGAACATCTGCTCGCGCGTCATCTTGGGCTTAAGGGGCGTACCGTCCATGTAGGCGCCACGGCGAAAACTCTCCGATGCGCCGACATCGTAGCCCGATAGCTTATCGAGGGACTGCCAAGTAATCGCGTACCAGCTGGCCTTGTTTGGTCGGTGACCCATCACGGTCTCATGGATGAGGCGGGCGTCGATCAGTTCACGCTTGGCGCGCGTTAATACGTCGCGACTTTTCCAACCTCGTTTTGCCATATGTGCGGAAGACGCCAGCAGTCTGCCGTTGTTGTCCTTCACGTATTGGCGTGCAATCTCAAGCAGAAGTGAGCGAGCAGGGTGCGAGAGGCTGGCATATGCGGCGCAATCAAGCACAGTCCATGGCAGGGCCACAAACCCGCCTGGATCGCGCCCTGAGCCAGCCCCTCGGGTTTTGTTGCGACCATTGGCCATTAAGCGGCCTCCGGCGTCCAGCCAATGGCCACCAGGGCAGCACGGCCCCTGTCGGTGAGGCGGTACTTACCAGGGCGGCATGCACATCCGTCCGTGTCGATTACTTCCTCATGGACCATGTCTATTTCGATCAGGTGGTTGCGCCGCAAGCGACGGATGATTTCGGGGCTGTTGGACGCCCTGGCAATGCGGTCCAAGGCCTCGCGCCAGATCCAGCCATCAGTACCCCACAAGGCTGTCAACACGCGCTGCTGGCGCGGTGTGAACTTGGACTTCAGGCGCTCTTTGAATGTGCAGTTCATGGTCTACACCACCAACTTTTTGGCGAAGGCTTCGACGGTAAGGTTATCTAAGCCTCCCGTGCTCGCGACACCAGACGCATTTTCATTGGTGGTCATCATGGTCGCTGCTCCTAGTCCTGGGCCTGGGCTTCGAGCCATTGGCGGATGTCTCCAATCTTCCAGGCCGTGATGCGCGTGGAGAGCTTGCACGGTGCCGGAAATTGTCCGGCGCGTACCTTGCGCCAGAGCGTTGCAGATGAGAAGGGAAGGATGCCCGTCACCTCCTCACGCTCACGTACGGGGGTGCGCAGCTGCTTACCATTTTTAGCCGCCTCTGCGTGCTTCTTCCGGTTCGTCAAAGCAGTGGACGCGCTTACATGACACCTTCCGATCAACTGCTCTTGACGGATAAATCCGCCCGCCGGAAGTTTGTCGAATGCCGAATGGCTCTCGACCATCAGGCGAGGCTTGACTGTCTCGACAGCAGGCGGCAGCTGGGATGCAGCTGTGGCCACTTTCGACTTTTTGAACTTGAGTTCGCTTGGCATGGGGTTTCTCCAGGTGTTACGGTGTGCCGACGTTACCGCCACCCCTCATGACTGCACCCCCAATGTTTTCAGTCGACATAGGGATGCATTCAGCACCCTAAATATCGGTCAACGCAACGCACTACCGCATGGACTTTCGAAGGCCATCATCATCAAAACGTGAGAGGCTAGCGCGCGAATTGCCAGTGCTTGCCAGGGTGAGAATCTCCTGGACGCGTGGCCGCACGACATCGGCGAAGTCGGCCATATCGAAGCCGGTGATAGCACCTTCGGCGAACATCGCGAGCATCTTGTGCAGGGACGTTAGCCGCGCCTCAGCAACGCCCCAGAGGTTGACAGCGCCAGCGTCAGGGTGAACAACGAGACCAGATATATCACTGTGCCCTGACGGGATATATCCGTCATCTGAAGTAGTCACGAACGACACGAACTCCGGACCATCTTGATTTATATTTTCGGTAGCCATTTTTGAATTCACCCCTATTTATTTTTTGTCATCGGATGGTGTGTACATCACCACTCACCAGCCCCGCCCTGTTGCCCTGGTAAGACTGCTCCAGGGCTTCGCAGAACCTCAAGCAGCTGTGCGCATCGGAACGACTGCGGCGCCCTGCTGCCAAACAGCCAACATATCCGCCCAGTGCTGCATCATCCCAACGCGACTGGCAAAGTGCTCTGCTTGGTTGTAGGTGCCACGCACCGCATTGCGTTCAGCATGGGCCAGCTGGCGCTCGATCCAGTCGGAGTTAAAACCCAACTCATTGAGGCGTGTGCTTCCTGTGTGGCGAGTAGCGTGAGGGCTATACTTGCCAGCCCAGCCAAGATAACCAAGGGCCTGCCGCAAAGTGGCGTCTGTCATCTGCCTCTCACGGTCATCACGGTGGGGGAATACATGCGCACGGTGCCCATTCACAGCCTGCACCTTGCGCAACATCTCCACAGCCTGCGTCGGCAACGGGACTAAGTGCTCTTTGCGCATCTTCATGCGCTCAGCTGGAATGCGCCACAGTGCCGCATCCAAATCGAACTCTGACCAAGTTGCACCCAGAACTTCCCCTGGTCGCGCCAGCGTCATCCACTGCAGCTTGAAGGCGGCCACCGTCTGGAAATTGCGCTCATATCCGGCTAAGTCGCGCATCAGCTGACCTATCTCAGCCACCGAAAGCGGCCGCTTATGCTGGGTCTTGTTTTTGGGTAGGGCCTTGCGTACTGGATAAACCGGATCTGTGTCAGCCTTCAGCGTGGCGACAGCCAAGTCGAACACCGACGACATGGTGCGCTGGGCTTCCGCAGCTACTGACGGGCCGTTATCCTTGGCCGCCGTGGTGAGCACGTCCAGCACGTGGGCTGGCGTTACTGACTTCATTGGCAGCTTGCCAATTTTCGGAAACACGACACGAGTGAGCATGTCCAAACGCCGCGCTTTGGTGACATCCTCCCAGTCGCGCAGACCGAGCCATTCTCGAGCCATTGTCTCAAAGGTGTTTTCGCTATCCTGTTGCAGCAATACCCGCTTTTGTTGGCGAGCATGGGCGGGGTTCATACCCTGTTTCACCAACCCTCTGGCTTTGATGCGCTCTTCCCGTGCCTCTGCCAGAGTAAACCGACCACCTGCGCGGCGCTCCTTGGCTTGCGCGGCTGTTTCCCCTGTTGCGGCGCTGGCGTAGTCGCCAATGGCAAACAGGCTTTCTTTCGTGACACCCCCGACATTCAGTTTGAACCGGTAGCGCCAAGCCTTAACGCCAGTTGGCTTTACCTCAAGGTACAGCCCTTTCTCGTCAGCCAGCTTATACGGCTTATCCTTGGGCTTGGCGCTGCGGCATTGCGTGTCGTTGAGCATGACGATACCCCCTTTTTTGGAGTCATACCCGCTTTTAAAAGTGGGTATGGTTTACACATACCCGAAATCGTACCCACTTTATCTTGAGATGGCAAGAAGTTGCAAGATGCCAGAATAAATGCTATTTCGCTCTTATATCAGGGTATTTAAGTGAACTTTGAGATGGCGTGAAGTGCTCTGAAAAGATTACTTTGGCTCAAGAGCTGAACAGGAAGTTCATCACGTCGCCATCTTTGACGACGTAGTCCTTGCCTTCGGCGCGCATCTTGCCGGCATCTTTGGCACCCTGCTCACCCTTGAAGTTGATGAAATCTTCGAACGCGATAGTCTGGGCGCGGATGTAGCCCTTTTCGAAATCCGTGTGGATGACGCCAGCGGCTTGCGGCCCCGTGTCGCCCACATGAATAGTCCAGGCGCGCACTTCCTTCACACCGGCGGTGAAATAGGTTTGCAGCCCCAACAGGCTGTAGGCAGAGCGAATCAGGCGGTTCAAACCTGGCTCGTGCAGCCCCAATTCCTCCAGGAACATGTCGCGGTCGGCGTCGTCCATTTCGGACATCTCGGCTTCAAGCTTGGCGCAGATGGCCACCACGGGCGCGTTCTGCGCGTTGGCAAAGGCTGTCAGTCGATCCAGCATCGGATTGTTCTCAAAGCCGTCTTCCGCCACGTTGGCAACAAACATGGCGGGCTTGGCGGTGATCAGGAAGAACTGCTTCAGGAGTGGCAACTCATCCTTGCTGAAATCAATGGTGCGCACCGGTTTGGCTTGATCCAGTGCCACCTGGCACTTCTCCAGGATTCCCACCAGTTTGGCCGATTCCTTGTCACCTGAGCGGGCCAGTTTGGTGACACGGTGCAGGGCCTTTTCCACGGCAGACAAATCAGCCAGGCAAAGTTCGGTTTGAATAACTTCAATATCGGCAATCGGATCGACCTTGCCAGCGACGTGGATCACGTTGTCATCTTCAAAGCAGCGCACCACATTGATGGTGGCATCGGTTTCACGAATGTGAGAAAGGAACTTGTTGCCCAGGCCTTCACCCGTGCTTGCCCCGGCAACCAGACCGGCAATATCAACAAACTCCACAATGGCCGGCACGATGCGTTCTGGCGTGATGATGGCCGCGAGTTTCTGCAGGCGCGGATCCGGCACTTCGACCACACCCACATTGGGCTCGATGGTGCAGAAGGGGTAGTTCTCCGCCGCAATGCCGGCCTTGGTCAGGGCGTTAAACAGAGTCGATTTACCAACGTTGGGCAGGCCAACAATTCCGCACTTCATAAAAATCCTTTTAAGTCAATTTTCCCAATGGCACCATCGAGCCTCATGTGGGCGTGGTCGAGGTGCCGGGCCTGCAATCTGCCGTTCTTGAAGTCGGTAGCCTCAGCCTTGCCAGAACCCTGCTTTGCAGCAAAGTTTTGTCCTCGTTTTGTCCTGGGGAGTAGGCGGTGATTGTACTTATCAGCGAGTCACTGCTTCCAAGAGCCACGGCAACGGACGGCCGCATCCTGCGGGACAGCGTGCATTGCGGCTTTTGGGCGCAGATGAATGTGAGACAGCGCGGCTTCACCTGCGTTACTTGACTGCGGTCAGGTTCCTGATAGGGATATACCCGCGGAACAAGCCACACCTCCCATAACCTCATTGAATTTCAAAAATGATTGACTATCTTGACAGTTGGAAGACTACTTTTATCCAAGGAGTTCATCATGCACCACGTTCATCTTTCGGATTTGCACGGTTTCAAGGTGCCTTATTCATGGATGCTGGCAGCCGGTGAAATCGGTGTATTTGCGGTTTGCATTGCGCTTCTCGTAGCGTATTTCATCCGTTAAGGCGCTCAGCCACAAACATTGGCCGTATCGTGCGCCGGCTCCGGGTGAGGCCGGTGCAATCCTTCGGTTGAGGTGCTTCAACTACGTCGGTACAAAAAGGCTGAGTTGATGTCCCAAATTTTCACCAATCTGCGTGCCGGTGTGCACCAAAGACTTGAGTAAGTCAGGGATCGGTCTGAACAAGATTCACTAGGTGGTTAACCATTGATTGGGATCAACGCGAACGACGCCCGTGGCCAGGAGAATACGAACTTACGAAATTAAGGATGGAGTCGCCATGTCAGCATTTAGCCGGTTTAGATCGTTTGAGGCCCTCGATTCCTGTCACGTAAAAATTCAGCACTATCTTGATGAACTTGCGATCCTCTCTGAACAAATAGAGTTGGGACGTCTGAGCCCAGATGACTGCAAGAAGGCTGAAGAAATCGAAATCTTCTTTTCCACAACGGCCAGAAATCACCATGCGATGGAAGAGGATGAAGTCTTTCCCTGCTTGCTGATTAGCGAAAACACTGAAACCGTAGCCAAGGTGCGAGACCTTATTGAAGACCACTTCTGGATCGAGAAGTACTGGCTGGACCTGGCGCCCATGCTAAAGACCCTTAGCACCGGCGCAGACGACATGGATACCGCGAAACTCTCGAAGACGGTCAAGCTGTTTTTCGATCTGTGCAGCCTTCACATCGAATCCGAAGAGTCGATGATTTATCCCGAGGCCAAGGCAGTCATGAATTCCATGCAAGCCCGCAACGGAACAAGCTAAAGCGCCACCTGGGTACCAACCCCCCTCCCCCGCAGGCATTGCGTCGGCCTTCTACAATGGCTGCATGCCAAAAACCTATGATGTATGTATCCGTGGCGCCGGAATTGTGGGGCGCAGCCTAGCGCTGCATCTCGCGGCAAAGCGCCTGCGCGTGGCGCTGGTGGCCAATGACCAGCCCGGCAACTTGGCGCACTCCGATGTGCGCGCCTATGCGCTAAGCCCGGCTTCTCGGATACTCCTGGAAGGTATTCGCTGCTGGCCCGATGAGGCACATGCCACTGCGGTCACCCGCATGCAGGTGCAAGGCGATCAAGCCGAGCCCGTCGTTTTTGACGCCGCAAAACAAGGCGTACCAGCGTTGAACTGGATTGTCGATGTACCAGTGCTGGAAAGCTTGCTGAAAGAAGCCGTGCGCTTTCAACCCCTGATAGAGATGCTGGACCACCCTGCCAAGGCGGAACTGACCGTGATTTGTGAGGGTCGCGCCAGCAAGACGCGAGAAGAATACGGCATCGATTTTGACGTCAAGCCCTATGCACAATGGGCCTTGGCAGCGCGCGTGCACTGTGCCACAGGTCACGACCAAGTGGCCCGGCAATGGTTTGACAACGGCGACATTCTGGCCTTGTTGCCCATGGAAGGCGCGCAAGGCAACCTCTGCGCATTGGTCTGGTCGGTCAGCCCCGAGCGCGCCAAGGACTTGCTCAACCTGGACCCCGAAAGCTTCTGCCGTGAATTGGAAAGTGCCAGTCAAAACGCCCTGGGCAGCATGGAGCTCAAAAGCGAGCGCAAGACATGGCCGCTGCAAGCGGCACAGGCGCGACGCTGGACGGGCACTGCGCATGGAGTCAGCTGGGTTTTGGCAGGTGACGCCGCGCACAACGTGCACCCACTTGCAGGACAAGGGCTGAATCTGGGCCTGGGAGACGTGGCCGAATTGGTGAAGACTCTGGACCATCGCGCCTACTGGCGTAGTGTGGGTGACCCCAAACTCTTAAGGGCATATGAACGTGCCCGAAAAGCGGACTATGCCGTGGTTGGCGGATCAGGCGACGCACTGCAACAGCTATTTGGACAGCAACACCCTGCATGGCAGGCTTTACGTAAAGTCGGTATGCTCGGATTTGAGCGTAGCGGTCCCCTGAAGGAATGGATCACTAGCCGTGCCATGGGCACCAAACACCGAACTCCAGGAACTCACTGAGAGCCCTGTTTATTTAAACAAAGAGATACCCATGCGCACCACCCATTTACGTCGCTTCAGTTTGGCAATCGCGGCACTGGCCATTGCTGGCGCCTGCTTTGCACAAGAAGCGGTCATCCGAAAAAACATCGCACAGCGTTACCCCGAGCTAAAGGCCATTGACGAAGTCAGCAAAGCACCCATGCCAGGCCTGTATGAACTGCGCATCAACGGCTCCGAAATTTATTACACAGATGCCCAGGGAGACTTTCTCGTGGTGGGCAATCTTTACGATACCAAGCAGAAACGCAATCTGACCGAAGAGCGGGTCGACAAGCTCACCGCCGTAAAGTTTGACGCCCTGCCCTTCAAGGATTCCTTCACCATTGTTCGCGGCAACGGTGAACGCAAGTTGGTCGTTTTTGAAGACCCCAACTGCGGTTACTGCAAGCGCTTCGAGCGAGACCTGCAGACCATCAATAACGTCACGGTCTACATGTTCCTCTACCCCATCCTCGGTCCGGATTCCAACAAGAAATCCGAAGCCATCTGGTGCGCTAAAGATCGTGCACAGGTATGGCAGGATTGGATGGTGCGCGAGCAAGCCGTTCCTAGCACGGTGCCGATTTGTGACACCAACGCGATCAAGCGCAATGTAGAGCTTGGTAAGAGCTTCAAAATCAATGGCACACCGACCTTGATTTTTGTGGACGGCACACGCGTACCCGGAGCCATTGACGCCAAGCAAATTGAAAAACGCTTGGCTGAAGCCAAGTCATGAGCGCGGTAAAAACCAAAACGGTGATCGCGCCCCAGATCCGCTACCAAGTCAGAATTCCTGACCCGCACAGTCATCTGTTCGAGGTCACGCTGACAGTTGAACAGCCGCAGGCTGATCAACTGCTGCAGCTTCCCGTCTGGATTCCGGGCAGCTATCTGGTGCGTGAATTCGCCAAGAACTTGCAAAAACTCCGCTGTACGCAGTCCGGCAAAGCAGTCCCGGCGGTGCAATGTGACAAGGCCAGTTGGCGGGTTCAATGCAAGCCCGGCGTGGCGCTCAGCGTGTGTTACGAGGTCTATGCCTTTGACATTTCTGTACGCACTGCCTGGCTGGACGCTACGCGGGGCTTCTTCAACGGCACCAGCCTGTTTCTGAAAGTAGCCGGCTCCGAAGAGCAGACGCATGGCTTGGAAATCCTTGCCCCCATCCAATTGCCCGATTGGAAGCTGGCCACCGGCCTTGAGCCCGTTCGAATTGCCAAGTCAGGCTTCGGCAACTACCGCGCAGATACCTACGACGCCCTGGTGGATTGCCCGGTAGAGATGGGCACATTCTGGAGCGGCAGCTTTGAGGTTTTCGGCATTCCGCACCGATTTGTGGTGGCCGGCCAGAGTGAGAGTTTTGATGGCGCCAAACTGCTGGCAGATACGCAGGCTATTTGCGAAGCGGAAATCCGCTTTTGGCATGACGAGCCAACCAAGACCAAGAGTGCTGCGCGGGCCATTCCATTCAAAAACTATTTATTCATGCTCAACGCAGTGCATGACGGCTATGGCGGATTGGAGCACTGCAACTCCACCGCACTGATCTGCAACCGCAAAGACCTCCCGCGTCTGGAGCAACAGACACTTGCACCCACCACACACAAGCAGCCCGAAGGCTATACCGTCTTGCTTGGGCTGATCAGCCACGAATACTTTCACACCTGGAACGTCAAGCGCCTGCGGCCATCCGAATTCGCGCGATACGACTACACACAGGAAAACTACACCGAACTTTTGTGGTTTTTTGAAGGATTCACCAGCTACTACGACGACCTGCTGCTGCGCCGCGCTGGGCGCATCGAAAGCGCCACTTATCTCAAACGGCTGTGCAAGACTATTAACCAGGTACAACAAACGCCCGGACGTCTGGTGCAAAGTGTCGCCCAAGCCAGCTTTGACGCCTGGGTCAAGTACTACCGGCAGGACGAAAACACCGCCAATGCCACAGTCAGTTACTACACCAAAGGCTCCCTGGTGGCCCTGTGCCTGGACCTGACGCTGCGCAGTGAGGGCAAAACCACTCTGGATGCGGTGATGCGGGCTCTGTGGAGCCGCTGCGCCGCAGGTCCTATGACTGAACAGGATTTGTCGGCCGTGCTGGCCGATTTGGGTGGGCGTTCGTATGCCAAAGACCTGGCGCGCTGGGTGCACAGCACGCAAGAACTGCCGGTGGCTGAACTGCTGGAGCGTCATGGCGTCAAGGTGCATCGTGAACCGGACCAGGTGGCGCAGCAACTGGGTTTGCGCGTGAAAGAGTCCAACGGACTTAGCATCCACCAGGTGCTGCGCGGCGGAGTAGCCGAAGCTGCCGGTTTCGCCGCCGGTGATGAATGGCTGGCAGTGCAAGCGTTTGGGGCCAAGGCTTCTGGCCCCTGGCGCATGCAATCGCTGGAGGACCTGACGCTTTACTGCGGCAATGCCAAGAAGGTTATCGCTACGGTTGCGCGCGACAAGCGAGTGCTGACGCTTGCGTTGACTATGCCAAAACCCAGTGTGGCCCTGCGCCTGTCGGTCAGCGACGTGCCGCTCGCCAATCGCTGGTTAGAAGGCGTAGCAGCGCCTTAAGTTTTCTTTTGTTCCGAGGTACAACCCACCATGATCTACGAATGCATTACGACTCGCGTTGAAGGCGAAAAAGTCGCCATCATCACCCTGAACCGCCCGAAGCAACTCAATGCGCTGAACGACCAGCTCATGGACGAACTCGGGCACGCCCTCAAGGGCTTCGATGCCGACAGCGCCATTGGCTGCATGGTGATTACCGGCAGCGAGAAGGCTTTTGCCGCTGGCGCCGATATCACCGCCATGGCCAAGCTCACTTTTTCCGAGGTTTACCGCAATGACTTCATCACCAGCAACTGGGAAGCCATGAAGACCGTGCGCAAGCCGGTGATTGCGGCGGTGAGTGGCTTCGCCTTAGGCGGTGGTTGCGAGTTGGCCATGATGTGCGACTTCATCATTGCCTCTGATACCGCTAAATTCGGCCAACCGGAAATCAAGATCGGCATTATTCCCGGTGCCGGTGGCACGCAGCGCCTACCGCGCGCAATCGGCAAGTCCAAGGCCATGGACATGGCCCTCACCGGACGCATGATGGATGCAGTGGAGGCGGAGCGCGCCGGTCTGGTAAGCCGTGTTGTGCCGGTAGACAAGCTAATGGAAGAGACGCTGGCTGCGGCACTGATGATTTGCAGCTTTTCACAGCTTGCCACCATGGCCGCCAAGGAATCCGTCAACCGCGCCTTCGAAAGCGGCCTGTCGGACGGCATCATGTTCGAGCGCCGCCTGTTCCACGCGCTCTTTGCGACCGACGATCAAAAGGAAGGCATGGATGCCTTTGTCAACAAACGCAAGCCTGAATTTCGCAACACGTGAGAAAACTGAGTTTTGACTTGTTATAATTGCGGCCTTCGGTGATATAGCTCAGTTGGTTAGAGCGCAGCATTCATAATGCTGATGTCGGTGGTTCAAATCCACCTATCACCACCAGTTTTGCCTCTCAGGCAGTCTCACAAGACCTCAAAACCCGCACGCTCCTCAGCGTAGCGGGTTTTTTGTTGTCTCACGTTGTCGCACCCGATACCATGACATACCAACACAACGATGGTATTTTTGATGGTGGGCAGCCAAGGTTGAACGAATGCCACCCAAAAATACCATCACACAGGGTGAATTTATGGCGCTCACAGACACTTTTACCAAGCAAGTTAAGCATTCGGGTTCCAAGGCCGGTGACAAGCACACCGACGGACAGGCCCTGTACCTTCTGGTGAATGCCACCGGCAAGTACTGGCGCATGAACTACAGGTTCGCTGGCAAGCAGAAAACTCTGGCGCTAGGTGTCTACCCTGCAACGTCGCTCGCAAAGGCCAGGGTGGCACGTGACAAGGCGCGAGAGTCTCTGGCAGAGGGACGTGACCCTATGGAAGGCAAACGAGTTGAGAAGGCTGCAAAGTTGTCCGCTGGTGGAAACACCTTCAAGGCGCTAGCGCTGGAGTGGCACGAAACTAAAGCTGGCGGCTGGTCAGTTGCGCACCGCGACACCACCATGGAGCGCATGGAAAAAAACCTTTTCCCATGGCTAGGAAACCGACCTCTGACGGAAATCGAAGCGCCTGAGCTACTGGCAACTCTACGCCGAATTGAAGCCCGTGGAGCTATCGACACCACGCACCGTGTGAAATCCATCATGGATAACGTGTTTCGGTTCGCCATCGCTACGGGGCGTGCGGTGCGTAACCCTGCCGCTGATGTGGGCGTGGCGCTTAAGACGACGGTTAAGGGACACCACCCAGCGATCACAGAACCAAAACGCTTCGCCCAAATGCTGCGCGACATATACGCATATTCGGGCAGCTATATCGCCCGTGCAGCCCTACAAATTCATGCCCTGACTTTTCAGCGACCAAACGAGGTGCGAGACGCCGCATGGTCCGAGATTGACTTCGACGCTTGCACCTGGACCATCCCACCCGCCCGCATGAAAGGCAATCTACAAAAAAAAGCTGACGGAGAACCACACCTGATACCCCTATCGACGCAGGCCGCTGCCGTACTTCGCGAGTTGCACCCGCTCACCGGACACGGGACGAAGGTGTTCCCCAGTGAGCGCGGCGAAGGCCGAAGCATCAGCGAAAACACTGCTAGGCAGGCGCTGCGCAGTATGGGTTACTTAGACCACGTCCCACATGGTTTTCGAGCGTCTGCGCGCACGCTGATACGCGAAGCCTTGCATTACGACAAAGAAGTTATCGAGCGCCAGTTATCACATGGCAGCGACGAGGCCCTAGGCGGCGCTTATGACCGAACTCAGTTTCTGGCTGAACGCGCAAAGATGATGCAGGCATGGGCCGATTATCTGGACAAGCTTCGGACTGGGGCAGATGTGATTCAACTAAAAAAACGCTAACGACATATTAAATACTGCGCATCCTTTTCCATCATGCGACTTTCTGATACCATTCGCATCACTGAAGTTTCGAGGTAGCAATTACCCGATAAAAACATTCCAGTAAATTCGCGCCCTAAGTTTCACTTTTGGATAACGCGAGAACTCTCGTGATGTGAGTTTCATCACTGTGCCGGAAAGTGCCTCATTTGTGTCGACTGAGGACAACTTTCGATAACACATGCATTCAAGACGCTTAACAGAATCTGTTGCGCCCATTTCTTTTTAAACGGCGCATTAGATACTTTACCGAGTTATCAAATGCAAAAATTTTTTCGAATATCGCAGTTATCAAGTACACCGTCCAAAGGTGGACTATTCCCCGTATCTAGAGCAACTCTATGGAGGTGGGTGAAGGAAGGCCGCTTTCCAGCTCCATTTAAGATGGGCGCGCGCACCACTGTTTGGGACGAGGCCGAAGTGCTAGCGTTTATCGAAGCGCAGAAGGTGGCGAGCAAATGAGTACTTCAATTCCTAATTGGCTTATGCCAATAACCAACACTTGCAGAGTGACACGCGGCAATTTCTACCTGCCCCCGAACTGCCCTAGCAAATGGCGATCTGAAATTATCAACTGGACATATCATTTGAATGATCGCTATTGCAGGCGTCTTAAATTGGGAATTCAAGACGCGATCATGACGGCGCAGCAAAGAGGCGAAGATGAGCGGCATATAGACCAACGCATTGGTTTTGTATTGAAGGCGGTCATGCATGCCGCAAAGCGTACTGGGAGTCTCGACCATTCAGACTATCAATGCCTGCGCGATTACCGCTCATTCATCTTCAAGTTTGCCGGTTGCTTAAACGATGACGGCACAGTAAGCCGACAGCTGGCCGCCTATTACGAACTTACAGAACGGTGCTGCTAAATGAACAAAATAAATTGGTCAACTCCTACCCTACCCAAGGGATTTTCGAGTGAATCTTTCACTGCGGCATCGATCGCCCGTGTGGAACGTGAAGCCGATGAAATTCTGCATCGCTTCGGATTGGCAGCGCCTAAGAAGAACAGGCCCAAACCCACTAGTCGATTCAATCTGATGGACGTTTCTGATATTGCCAAGTCAAAGCCGATTGGCTGGCGTATCAAAGGCGTCATTCCAGACTCGGGTATCGCGGCCATCTACGGGCCGTCTGGCAGTGCCAAGACGTTTCTTGCATTGGACATGGCCCTGTCCCTTTCCAAAGGACTGCGGTGGTTTGGAATGCGTACAAAGGCATGCCCTGTGGTCTATGTCTGCCTTGAAGGTGAATCGGGGCTATCCAATCGAGTCAGCGCATATCTGACCCGCAATGATGTGGCTGGGGAGGTCTACTTCCTAACCCAGCCAGTCAGTCTGCTGAATGAAAAGGACGCACCGGAACTGGCTAAGGCCATCATTGAAAGTGAAGCTGCCGGTGGAGTCGTCATCATCGACACGCTGAACCGTGCCGCGCCTGGGATGGACGAAAATGCGAGTGGAGACATGGGCAAAGTCATCGCGATGGTCAAAGGGCTGCAATGTGCTTTGGGTGGCCTAGTCTTGCTAGTGCACCACACGGGCAAAGATGCGACCAAGGGAATGCGGGGGCATTCCAGCCTCTTGGCTGCTCTTGATGCTGCTGTCGAAGTAACCCGCAATGGCGACCAACGAAGTTGGCAAGTTGCCAAGTCCAAGGATGGCGAAGATGGGACAGCGCACCCGTTCAAGTTAGAGGTGGTGCAACTTGGCATTGATGATGATGGTGATCCGGTCACTTCATGCGTGATCAAAGCGGACTCATCGAATCCAATCAAGAAGCCTTTGACACCTTCAATGAAACTTGGAATGGATACCTTCCATGCTGCTGCAACCAATGGTGTTGATTCGTCAGACCCTCGATTGCAGGCCCATGTCGATGATTGGCGGCACGCGTTTTACCAAGCGACCACCGCAGACACACCAGATGGAAAAAAGAGAGCTTTCCAGCGGGTCCGTGCGCAACTTGTGGAACAGGGTCAACTTATTGTCCACCAAGACATTTACAGCGTACCAGTTGGGTTCAATCCACTAGCGGGACACGGGACATGATCGGGACATTGGCGGGACATGTCCCGGCTCAATAGCGGGACACACGGGACACCACCCTATAGGGGTGTCCCTTGTCCCGTTGATGTCACTTCGACTATTTGATAGTCAAGCGCCACCTAAAATTATTCGACAAATTAAGCATCCTGAAATGCAAGGCACTCCATCCATATCCGAATTGGTTAAGAATATTTCCAACCTCACCCATACACAATCAGATCTTTACGCTACTTTAAGGCCTAAAGAATTTGTGATGAATATTTGAAACCTCTTTTAACAATTTGCCGCCAGGGCCTATATTAAGCATTTTAGTTAGGTCTCCCGGATCGGCATATAGTATTTCAAACTTATTGACAGACGCCAAAAAATCATCATGTCTAAGATTACCTTTCAAGTACTCCAATCGTTCTTTTTCCAACGTCTCTTGACCAGTTCCGCTATCTGTATTTACTTGGCGTGTGACTGGTTGCAATCTGACATATGGATGACTTAGACCCCTGACCAACATCGCTTTTCTATTTTGAATATGATCTAAAAAATATTCATTAGAAATATTGCTGAAATTTTTGCACCAATACTTCCTATAGCCTTGAAATCTAACGTGAACCCAAACCTCTTGCCCGGGGTGCAATAGATTCCAGAAGGTTGCTGCGCCTTCGTCATTCCACAGCGGGATATCTTTATCCATTAAATTTACTGAAACATCACGATTGACAATGAATGCAGCAATGATCCTTCTTTTATTAATATCAGTAAATTTAATACTTGCCTTGCATATTGGACCAACGTATTTTTCTATAGCATCAACCGATTTGGCAGCAATTGGGATTTGCAGACTTTCCGAGAGTCCATGCTTAGGAGGCATATCTTCATTCACAATTTATCACCTTGAAATTATGCACTATGCTTTTAAGCAAGATATGCATGAACTGTATTTATTGATAATCAGGAATGCACACAAGCAATTCCTTATCCCTCAATCACATGCGGACTGTCCACAGTGCCAATGTTGATTGTGATGATATGGTTGCCTTCGAATAAAGGCGCACTTTCTGTAGAGATCAGTTTGCTACAAATCCGATAGAAGTCTGACGGGTTACCTCGCGCCCATTCAGCAAAGGCAGAATGCCCACCAATGTCCTCGTAAACCGTGCGTACAGCGTCTTTAAAGACCGTTGTGACCTTGTTTGGGGTGCCAGCCTTCCTGCCACCTGTTTTGATGCCGTAGGCCATTTTGATGCCCTCCAGTAGTCTAGATGGCTCCATTATAGAAAATGGCTATTTACATTTGAATATCGATATTCATCTGTCAATTTTTCCAGAGACTTGCGAACACACTTAGCGCAATAGAAAAAATTCCATATGCAGACGCCGACTGAAATGTCGGTTGATACCCGAAAAGACTCCCACCCATTGCAATCATTACCAACGAACCTCCACATACAGCTAAGGCAGCCCCACAAAGCACAACCACTATCAGCACTAACCAATTACTATTATTCATCTTTGACCCTGATAATGTTGAAGAGTTGTCTCGTATCATCCCGCACCTCTGGCAGTGTGCCACGGTAGAACCGAACCTGCCAACACATCCAGAACAGCTTCTATGGCCATTGCCGCCACCAGTACACCACCATGACGTGTATAGACCATGATGCCGTCAGATACCCAATGAAAGTTATCCTCGCGGCAGCCCTAATACTCGCCGCACTGACCTGTGGTAGTGCCACCATTGAGGGTAAGGTGGTCGGCGTTGCCGACGGTGACACCATCACAGTGCTCGACTCTAGCAACACACAGCACAAGATTCGCCTATCGGGCATCGATGCGCCAGAGAAGAAGCAGCCCTTTGGTCAGCGCTCCAAAGAGTCATTGAGCGACCTTGTGTTTGACAAGGCTGTGACCGTGGAAACGAATAAGCGCGACAAGTACCTTCGCGAAGTAGGTAAGGTGCTAGTCGATGGTGTGGACGCGAACCTGGAGCAGATCAAACGCGGCATGGCGTGGCATTACAAGGCCTACGAGCACGAGCAGTCGGCTGATGATCGCAAGGTGTATGCTGAAGCGGAGAACGAGGCTAGAGCGGCAGGGCTGGGTTTGTGGAGCGATTCAGTTCCTATGCCGCCTTGGGAGTTAAGACATAACAAATAGGCGATCAATTGTCCAAAAGTTTTGCATTGTTACTGCTTCTACCTTTGGTTTCGGCTTGCTCCGATGGCGCGACGAACGAATCAGAGGTTTACACGCTTTATTCAACCAATCACCCGAATGACAGTGGGCGCAGTGGCATTTCAACATTTGATCTAGCCAAAGAACCATTCAATAGCCAAATGTGTCAGGAAGCTGCGGAGTTGTACAAGCTTGACTTTGAGAAGCGGAAGAAAGAGAACGGATGGGGTGACGCCGTCAAAGCTCGTTACTGGTGTGAAAAAGGACGCTTCAAATGAATACCCCTGTTTTATTGGTTTCCATCGCACTGGCACTTATTGCAATTGAAGCTGCCCAAGCCGAATCGGTCTTTGTGAAATACCGAGGCCCTGTTGACCTTGCACCATTTCAATGTGAGACCGTCGACAGGAGCAGTCTGGTAACCCGCGTCTGCTATGACCGCAAAGCACAGTACATGGTGATCGGTCTGCAGGGTACTTACTACCACTACTATGAAATCGACTCAAATACCGTTGCAGCCCTGCGTGGGGCAGATTCAATGGGGCGTTACTACAACTCGAACATCAAGGGCAACTTTGACTGCCGTACACACCGAGTTCCTGTGTACAAGTAATTTTGCTCCGTGTCTCACCATGACTTTAGGACTATCCCATGCAAATGCACCCCCGTGTAGTAGCGGTTTCAGCAATCATTACATTAGTCCTCCTTTCCAGTATGGCATACGAGGTGTCGCGCCTGACAAATCGAATTAGTGCAGTGGAGAGCGAAGCCTCAGACGCTCAAAAAATTGCGGAAGCGGCGACTGCAGAGATCGAGGAACTGCGATCAACAGTCGAGTCCCTTCAATCTGACATTGAAGATTTACAAAACCAAAGATGAACACCATGAAATCCTTCTTCAAGAACTTTGCCATGGCTATCCCACTGGCCTTAGGTGTCGTTTTTTCAATTATTAGTGTTGCAAATGCAATGGAAGCACCGAGAAGCAGTGATCATGCATTCTTTGCACTCATGAGTGGCTTTATCGGTATTCCGCTTCTTTACGCCTCCATCGTCGCACTCACGCGCAGGCAACAGTCTGACGTGCAATAAGTTGAGGTGTGAAGGCACAAAATCTGCATTTCCCGAGACTGAGCACCTACTGCAAATCTTAAGTTCGCAAGCAGACCCCTCCCCCCCATATTGATAACACGACCAATTGAAACAAGACAAACGACTGACAGACAAGGTACTTGGGGTTCACCAATAAATAAATTGGCTTTGAAATGTGCATACGTCAATGTCAGCTAGTTGTGACTTAGCAACCTAAGTGTCAAAACTACAACAGGCAGTACAGTTTTGAATTTGATGGTATTTTTGATGGCATCAGTGGAATGATTTTAGAAAAATATCAATATTCATGCGGCTTGCAGCCATATTTGCGGTGGTACCTATCACCACCAATTTTGCCTCTCAGGCAGTCTCACAAGACCTCAAAGCCCGCACGCTCCCCAGCGTAGCGGGTTTTTTGTTGTCTTTCCCCGGGAAAAGCCCATAGCAGTGCACAACTAATGTGTGTAGCATTTACCAAAGAAAAAGAAAATCGCACGGACGCCCCCGAGGCTTGATCCGTCACCCGTTCGGCTTCTGGCTCCGCGGAAAAACCGAACATCCACTCCGAAAAATACAAGTACAGGGATACGCGTCCGTACATTGCCGGCCCCAGCCGGCAGCGGTTGCTGGCATCTTGCCGGTCAATCGCACGATCTATGGTTCACACAAAAAAGCAATAAGCAAACCTGAGGAGAATTTCTAATGAAAGCGATGCGCATCCACCAATATGGACCGGCCAATGTTTTGACGCTGGAAGAGGTAGCCCTACCGCATTACACAGGAAGCGATGTCCTGATTCGGGTAGCCGCTAGCGGGGTCAATCCGATTGACTGGAAAATTCGCTCTGGCGCCATGGCACAGGCCATGCACTTCCCCATGCCGTTGACCTTGGGATGGGAATGTGCGGGCACGATTGACGCGGTGGGGCACTTGGTAACCGGCTTCAAGCCTGGAGACCGCGTGTTCACCATGCCGGAATTCGTGCGTGGAGGCACTTATGCCGAGTATGTGGCGGTCGATGTGACGCAGATTGCCCTGATGCCAAACACGACTTCTTTCAGCGTTGCGGCTACCTTGCCCATGTCAACGCTGGCCGCATGGTCTGCCATAGATGTGGCAGGGTTGCAGTCCGGCCAGCACGTGCTGGTTCATGGTGGCGCCGGTGGAGTGGGCTCCATGGC